>CBHWDR010000040.1:0-11978 GCA_966112575.1 uncultured Chitinophagales bacterium | reverse complement strand
GGACAGATCGAGTCGGGCGTTGTTGCTCACGTTGAAGGCGATGCCGGCATCGTAGTTGAAGTGCGGGTGATTGCCCTTTCGGAAGAAGGCATAGGATTCGGCATAGACATATACATTCTCCCCGATATTGAAACCCGGCGCGAACGTGTAGAGCCAGGAAGGATTGCCGCCGTCCTGCTCCCATTTGATGCCCACGTTGTACCCCAGGTTAAAAACTTTGGAAACATCGTGCTGCATGGCCATGCGGAGTTCCGGCGCCCACCAGCGCTCCTCGCGATAAGCTTTCGCCGTTGACCGCGTGACAGCCGATTGGAAGATGAAGGACGTTTTGGGAAGCCAGCCTTTTTCTTCTGCTAGACGCAGCTTCGCACCGATGTGCACCGGCTTCAGAAAAGTAGTGGATACCGTTCCGTTAGGAATGCGTTCTTCCTGTGCGGTTGCCAGCTCGGTGAGCAGGCGTAGTTCAACGCGGTTCGACAGGCCGTATTTACTCAGGAGCGTCGGATGAAAATAAGTTTTACTGCCATCGGCATCTCTTTGAAAATTAAACCCTGACTCCGCCTGGAACCATCGCTTCGGAGCGAGGTAAGGCGTTTCGGTTTCATTGGGCCGGTCGGTTTCGATCTTTTCGCTCATTTGCGCAGATGCGCCCAGGGTGCTGCTGCAGAGGCAGAGGACTGCCACAAGGATCTTGTTTCGCTGGTTCATGCTACGAAGGTCAAGCCCCTTGCTCGAATAAACAAAAACTGCCGCCTACCCATTCCTTATCCTTGTTGTAGCGTACGCCGATCATCTTTCCCTTACTCAGCCTTGCGAGGTTATTGGCCGGCACATACTGGCCCGAAGCCGGATCGCGGAAATAGAAAAGCCGGATCTCTGCCTTGGCCGGTTCATCAGGCGTATCGATCACGGCGGCATACTGCACCTTGCGCTGCAGGATCCAGTTCTGCGGGTCGGGAATGGCTTCGATATCTTCTTTGGTTACGTCGATGATCACGCCCTGCCCGGCAAACGAGAAGAGGGGCTTCACCACATAATGCTCAAGGTCGGCAGGAATCGTGGCCTGATGGAGGAACTCCGTCTTGGGCACATAGGGATGATCGATGAAGGGAAGCGTGAACTTGCTCAGCCGGTAGAACCAGTTGGGGTGCGGCACCCACTTCACGTCGAGGTCTTCCTGGAAGATCTTTCCTTTCTCCTGGATGTCCTGCGGCTGTTGGTAGAGATCATCGAAGATGACGCGGTTGAAGATACGGTGGATGCGGGTCTTCTTTCCCTCGTTCAGGTAAAAGAGCTCCCGCCCTTCGCGGATCACTTCGGTAAGACAAACGGGTTTGATGCCCAGCAGTTGTTCCGTTGCATAAAAGTCCACACGTGTCTTCTGCTGATGGGGCAGCACTTCCAGCAGGATGGTATGCTCCGGGGCGGCACCATCAAGCAGCACCCGCCGGAGCAATTCAATATAGGAGGCGCGATCGAAGCCATTCAGGTAAGGGGAATAGCCGGCCGGCAGATCGAAATGCCGGGCGCAGGCATCCACGATCAGCACCTGCCAGCAGAACAACGTGGGGAAGCCCTGCATCTCGATCAGCTGGGGCTCCAGTCCGCCGTCGGCGCCGGTGCAAACGCCGAAGTCGAAGGCGATGCAGTCGGGCGCGGCATCTTCATTCGGCACCCGCAGGTGATCGGGCAGGGCCGCTTCACTCTGGCTATGGTAACCGGGCTGCTGCACCACCTCCAGGATGGCCGAACAGGTCCCGAGGAGCTTGTCGCGGAAGGCACGATCCACGAAGACCGGCGTCTCCGCGATCCGGAAATCGAGATGGCCGGGGAAGAGCTGCTGCAGGTCGTGGAGATAAGCTGCGTACTTATCCGGGGTAAAGGCCTGGTTGAAGGATCGGCGCAGTTCGGGAACCATTACGAAGGAATTTGAGTCAAGATAAGGATAAGATATCTTCGCTGCTCAACGAAAGCCAGATATGAAACAGGCAAGGCCGGCAGCAATGGGTTTTATCTTCATGACCATCCTGATCGACGTGATCGGCCTGGGGATCATCATTCCTGTGGTGCCCCGCCTGATCACCGAGCTTACCGGACAAAATACAAGCGAAGTGGCCCGCATCGGTGGTTGGCTCACTTTTGCCTACGCCGGTATGCAGTTTCTCTGCTCACCCCTGATGGGCAACCTGAGCGACCGATTCGGCAGGCGGCCTATTCTCCTGCTCTCCTTGCTGGGCTTCGCCGCCGATTATGTGCTGGTGGCCTTTGCGCCCAACTTGTTCTGGCTCTACATCGGTCGGATCATCGCCGGCTTCACCGGGGCTTCCTTTACCACCGCATCCGCCTACATCGCCGACGTCAGCACCAACGAGAACCGTGCAAAGAATTTCGGCCTGCTGGGCGCTGCCTTCGGCCTGGGCTTCGTGCTCGGCCCCCTGATGGGCGGACTGCTGGTCGGCTACGGTACCCGCGTGCCCTTCCTCGTAGCCGGCGGGCTTTGTCTCCTGAATGCGCTCTATGGCTATTTCATTCTCCCCGAATCGCTGCAGAAAGAGCATCGCCGCCCCTTCGAGTGGAGGCGCTCCAACCCGCTGGGCGCCCTCAAGCACCTGCGGAAATACCCGGCCATCGGGGGCCTTATCATTTCCCTGACCCTCATCTATATCGGTAGTCATGCGGTGCAGAGTAACTGGACCTATTTCACCATCGAAAAATTCAGATGGCCCGAACGCACCATCGGCTATTCGCTTGCCGCTTTCGGCGTTCTTATTATGGCGGTGCAGGGTGGATTGATCCGTGTGGTTGGTCCGAGGTTGGGCAATGAACGTTCGGTCTATATCGGGCTTGCGCTCTATGCCCTCGGCATGCTCCTGTTTGCCATGGCCTCCAAAAGCTGGATGATGTTCGCTTTCATGGTTCCGTACTGCCTCGGCGGCATTGCAGGACCCGCGCTCCAGGCCATCATCTCCGGGCAGGTCCCTTCGAATGAACAGGGCGAGTTGCAGGGTGCGCTGACCAGCCTGATGAGCTTCACCTCCATTATCGGCCCACCGGTGATGACCGGTCTTTTCTATGCCTTTACCCATCCCGGCACACCGGTGCATTTCTCCGGAGCGCCCTTCCTGCTGGGCGCCATTCTTTTCACCATCTCTGCAGTGATCGCGTTTCGCGCATTGCACACACCCAGGGTGCAGTTGAACGAGACCACCGGATCCTGAATTTCAGCTACGCTACAAAGAGTAGCCCCGGCGCGGGGCCGGGGCTAATTCGTTCAGGCGGAAGGTTAGTTTTTTCAAAGGGTCAGACGCCTGCGGGTCTTTCATTGGATTGGACCAGTTTCGATCTTTCGTAGGATAGGACGGTTTTTTTCTTAGGGTTGGATCAGTGGTTTTTCTTTAACACACTGAAAATACACGAAGCCGCGCACCCTGCACAGGATTCGAATGAATTTGTCGGCAGGTTACCGGATATCCCTCAGGCGGGGTAGAGGAAAGCACTTAGGAAGTAAAGAGTAAAGAATGAAAAGCAAGGAAGGAAGAAGAAGTAATGAAGTTAAAAGGGAGACCGCTTAACCATTACGTTCATCTAACCGGGTCATCTTTCCAATCCTGATCATCCGTGCTAAAAAAATTCCCGGCGGATGCCGGGAAAAGGTTGGTCTGGCGGTTAGGACCTGTGGGGTTTTTCAATGGATCTTGATCGGCTTTTCTAAGGATTGGTCGTTTTTCATAGGTCAACTCATTAAATTTCGTGTGCAGGGCAGATGGGGCCAAATCGAATCCGCGGCGCTAGGAGCAAAATTCAATCCACATTACTAGGAAACGCTTACCCTATTTTTGTTTCTTGATCTGAATCATGGAAAAGACCGCACAAATCCAGCTCGAAGACATACACATCCGCCCGATCGAAGAGCGCGACAACGCTGCGCTGGCCCACATCATCCGCGCCACCCTGGTAGAATTCGGCGCCAACCATCCCGGCACCGTGTATTATGATGCCGAAACCGACCGGCTGCATTCGGTTTTCCAGGCAGCGCCTCGCTCGGCTTATTTCGTGGCGGAGGCAGGCGGCACCCTGCTGGGTGGCGGCGGCATCTATCCCACCCCCGGGCTACCGGACGACACCTGTGAGCTGGTAAAGATGTACCTCCTGCCCCAGGCACGCGGACTCGGTCTCGGCAGCTCGTTGATCAACCGATGCTTCGACACGGCCCGGGAAAAAGGATTCTGCCGCATCTACCTCGAAACCATGCCGGAGCTCAAACAGGCCCTGCATACTTACGCCCGGCTGGGCTTCCGCTACCTCAACGGCCCGATGGGCAACAGCGGGCATTTCGGCTGCGAGCTCTGGATGCTGAAAGACCTCTGATCATTGCTGATCCAGCATTTCCACTTCATACACCGGGCTGAAAAGATAGATTCGCCTGGACGCTACTTCCTCGCAACGGAAGCGCTTGCGGATCCGTTCGCCCATGCGGAATATGCGGCCGTCGGAGGTTTTGAATAAGCGTCCGGCAGGCACGGCCTCCACCAGTACGAGGTGCGAAGGGCGCTCATCATAATTACGCAGGGTGCGCATGAGGAGCTCGTCGGCGCAGGAGGTCGCCGCAGGGTTGTGCAGCGACTGCAGCAGGGCGTGGCGGATATCGGTCGGGAATACGTCCTGCTCGATGAACTGGGCCAGCAGCTGTCCGAAAATATACTTCCACTCTTTACCGTGCGAAGCCACACGGTTGCCCCATTGCTCAAAGGTGAGGAGGTGGGCCAGCTCGTGCAGGAGGGTGACGAGAAAGGAATAAGGGTTGAGATTGCCGTTTACCGATATGCGGTGGTGCTCGGAGCCGAAGCGGTGGCGATAATCGCCCAGGATGCTTTTTCGTTCACGCGCCACCGTGAGGTACACTTTGTAGTGCTGCAGGTAGCTCAGCACAGGCTCGTAGGTGCCCGGCGGAAGGTATTGCTGCAAAGCGGAGATGGGTGCTTCTTTCTTAGCCATTCTTCGGTGTTCTCAGCATCTTCATCAGGATCGCCACCTCCGTGAACGTGTAGAGCAGGTAGAGACCCATGCAGATGAACAGGGCGGGCTTGTTGATATGGGGCCGCGCCAGGGAAATATAAAGGAAGGCGCCGATGATGCAGGCAAACATCTTCATCATGATGCTGCCATAAACGGCGCGGAAGAAAACATTCGGGTTGCTGTTGTTCATGGCCCGCACAGCTATGAAATAGGAAATAGCCGTGAGCAGGAAGATCAGGATATTCCCTGCCAGAAGCACATCGGTGTCGGCTCCCCAGCCGGCCAGCCGTTTGCCGGTGGCGAGAAGGAGGGCGATGGTGAACACGAAGATCAGCAGCAGCGGCAGAAAGTTTTTGCGGGTCGCGGTCATTGGTTATTCTTTTTATTGGTCTCCCGGATGATCTGCCAGATGATGGCCACGATCACCAGCAGGGGAAGCACCCATACCACCACGGGGTAGCTGAGGTCTAGCGCCTTATCGATCTTGAGACCAATGAACACGGCGAGTCCCAGGGCCACAAAGATCTGTGTGGCCATTCCGGCATATCTGAGGAGGTCGCGGTTGCTATTTTGCTTTTGCGGTAACGGGGGTTTGTTGGGCATCAGGTTGATCCATTTTCACAATACTGGCCGCCTGCGGTCCCATCTGGCATTTGCCATTGAACACCGCGGTCGGATCGACCTGCAATTTAGCCGCAATAATATTACCAGCCACATTTGCCTGCTCCCGGAGCTGGAGCAGCTCCTTCACTTCGATGTCGCCTTTGACCTTCCCGGTGACGTCGGCATTCGTGCCGAAGATATTGCCTTCCACCACGCCGGTAGGCCCGATCACGATCCGGGCCGAAGAGCGGATATTGCCCCTGATGGTGCCGTCGATGCGGAGGTCATTGTCGCTGTTGATGTCGCCCTGGAAAGACGTGCCTGCGGAGACGAGTGTGGCACTGCCGGAAACCGGCATGGCATCGGTTTTTTTCTTGTCGAACATAGGATGAGGTTTGGTTTTTAATCGTTGGATTCTTCCTCTTTGGGCAGCTGGAGCTGGGTGGTATCCAGGTTCACCGGGGTATTTCCCAACAGTGTGCTCCGGATGCCCTGGAGGTATTTCTCGTGGTAAGATAGCTGTTTTTCCAGCGAATCCGCACGGTACTTCAGTTGTTTGTACTCCCGGTCCATGCGGGCGCTGCCATAGCCCGGAATATAGTATTTCACCGGGGTAAATACGATCAGGGCCACCGTAAGCCCCACCAGCAGCACAAAAACCGTACTCATCAGTACGTAAACGCTCATCCGCGACAGGCGGAAGGTGACGACCTCCTCGTAGGTGTCGTCGTTCATCACTACCAGCCGGTAGCGGTTGCGCAGGCGCTTCAGGGTCGATCCCGCATCGATCTTGGACATGGGGCTAAGTTAAGCCCCTCTTTTCACCTTTTATCTCTTATCCCACATACTAAAATCTTTGAAATCCAGTTTATAAGGACTTAGTTTGCGAACGAAAATGTGTTTACGCCGGCATATCCTTTCCCTGATCCTATGCATATTGGCGGGCTCAGCCCTTATGCCCCTGCATGCCCAATTGGGTTTTGACCTCAAGATCGACAAGCCCGAACCTTACGACAACCGGGAGCTGAAAGCCGAAAAAACACCGCAGGACAAGCCCATCAAGGGCTCCAAGCGCTTTTTCCAGAACCTGACCACCCATTATAACTACGTTTTCAACGCCTCCACCCGGCTCAACGAGGTCATCGAAGGCGCCAAAGAAGGCTTTCGCGACGACTATACACTTCTCCTCCCCTTCTACAACTACACCCTGGACGCCACTTCCCGGAATGCCAACGTGCTGGATTCCGTAGTCTACAAGGCGCAGACCGGCATCGTCATGCACGACCTCCGGAACGATTGGGTGGATAATCTTTACCTCCTCTGGGGCGCTGCCTGGTTCCTGGAAAAGAAATTCGACTCGGCGGCCCTCATGTTCCAGTTCATCAATTATGCCTTTGCCGAGAAAGAAGCCGACGGCTACTACAAATACATCGGTTCCAACCGCGACGGTGCCAGCACGCTGACCATCGCCACGAAGGAAGAGCGCAAGTTCCCCAAGAACCTTGTGACCCCACCCAGCCGCAACAATGCGTTTATCTGGCAGATCCGCACGCTGATCGAGCTGGGCAACTTCGCCCAGTCGGGCAGCCTGATCGCCACCCTGCGGGAAGACCCGCAGTTCCCCAGCCGCCTCAACGAGGAGCTGGAAGAAGTGCAGGCTTATTGGTTCTACCGGCAGGGACGCTGGGACTCCTCGGCCACCCACCTCATCAAGGCCCTGGACCTGGCCCGGAACAAGCAGGAACGCGCCCGCTGGGAATACCTCGCCGCCCAGATGTTCGAACGCAGCCGTAACCCCGAACAGGCCGCCGTTTATTACAGCAAGTCCATCGGCCATACCACCGACCCGGTGATGGATGTGTATGCCCGCCTTAACCTCGTACGCATCCAGAAAGGACAGGACGACAAGGAGGACTATATCGCCAAAAACATTGCCGAGCTGCTGAAGATGGCTCGCCGCGACAAATATGTCGACTACCGCGACGTGATCTATTTTATGGCCGCGCAGATGGAGCTGGAGCGCAATAACCTGGCAGGCGCCCAGGAATTGCTGATCAAGGGCGCGAAGTATAATAATGGCAACATCGGTTCTAAAAACAAGACCTTTCTCCTCATCGGGGATCTTTCATACGATCAGCGCCGCTACCCGCAGGCCGCCTCTTTTTACGACAGCGTGCAGGTGCGCGAGATCGACAGTCCGGCCATGGCCCGGGTGGAAGAGCGCAAGCCCCTGCTGAAAAAACTGCTCGACATCAAAACCATTGCCGACCGGCAGGACAGCCTCCAGCGCCTTGCCGCCCTTCCGGAAGAGGAACGCGATGCCTTCCTGAACCGCCTGGCGAAACAGTTGCGAAAGCAGCGCGGCATTGAAGACAACAACAATAGCGCGCCTACCGCCGGCAGTTCCCTGCCCACGACCTCGGCACCTGCCGATCTTTTCCCCGGGCAGTCGCGTGGCGAATGGTATTTCTACAACAATAACCTCCGCACCCAGGGCTCGCTCCGCTTCAAGCAAACCTGGGGCAGCCGTCCGAACGTGGATAACTGGCGCCGCTTTGCCGACGTGAACAAGGCCATGAACAACCTCGCGTCCGAGAAGGCCCGCGAAGGCGCAAAGAGCACGGCCACCGACACCCCGGTAGAAGACGACGTACCGACCTATGCTTCGCTGCTCGCCCGCCTCCCGATGACGCCTGAGAAAATGCAGGTCTCCAACGACTCGCTACGGAATGCCTGGTTCGGCATGGGCATGGTTTACCTGAACGAGATGCAGGACTACCCTTCGGCCATTGAAATGCTGGAGAAGATCCGCAATCGTTTTCCCGAGGATGCCGAGGGCAACGAAGTGCTTTACCACCTGTACCAGGCCTACCGCCGCGCCGGCAAGGATGCCGAGGCCGAGCAGGTACGGAAGCAACTGGTCGCTAAAGCGCCTGGCTCGCGTTATGCCACTATCCTGACTACCGGCAAGGACCCGGCGAAGCAGAACGACAGCAGGTCGGAAGTGGTGCGCAAGGCCTACGAAAACATTTACGACCTCTTTATCGAAGGCCGTTTCGACGAGGCTGAAGAAGCAAAGCGCGTGGCCGACAGTACGTACCGCACCAGCTACTGGCAGCCCCAGCTACTCTATATCGAATCGGTTTACCAGATCCGCACCCGCCAGGATAGTGCCGCACGCACCACCCTGCAGACGCTGATCGGGCAGAACCCCAATACGCCCATGGCCTCCAAGGCACAGGTGATGCTCGACGTGCTTGGCCGCCGTGCACAGATCGAGGAAGAGCTGCGCAACCTCCAGGTGGAGCGACCGGCCGAAGACAGCCTCAGCGAACCCGAGCCGCTTCGCCCGCCGATGGTCCGTGCCATCCCGCCCGGCCCGGCTAAAAAAGATACGTCCGACCGGAAGCCCCTCGTGCTGAACCCGCCGGTGAAAAAAGATACCCTGGTGCGAACGGCCCCGGTGATCACACCGAAAAAAGACACGGTCGCCAGCACGTCGCGTAAAGACAGCGTGATCAGCCGTCCGAAAGACTCGGTGGCGGTGAAGCCGCCAAGGCGTGTGGACACGGTAGTCAGGAAGCCGGTTGAGCCCCCGAAGCCCGCGAGCATCTATACCTTTGAGCCGGCATCGCCGCACTATTTCGTGATCGTGCTCGACAAGGTGGACCCGATCTTCGTTACGGAGGTCTCGAACTCCTTCGGGCGTTACAACCGGGACCGCGGACTGCGCAACAGCTTCACCTATACCGTCCGAGAGTACGACGCCGACAGGAAGCTCGTTCTGGTAGGCGGCTTCGGCTCCGCCCAGGAAGCAGTGGACTATGGCCTGGAAGCCCGGCGACTGGCGCCCACCCAGATCCTGCCCTGGCTGAAGGCCGACAAGTATTCCTTCTTCATCTCCACAGGAGCCAATGTGGACCTGATGATCGGCAAAAAAGACCTGCAGGGTTACCGCAGCTTCCTGAACAACTATCTGCCCGGCAAGTTCTAGCAACAAGCGAACCGGACCGATTTTTGCGGATGCGCCCACCATTAAGAACCCAAAAGAAAAACGCATCTTGCAGGCGTTAAACGATCAATCTTTAGCATGAAGAAGAGCATTCGCATATTCTGGATCCTGTTTTTCAGTGGCTTCGGCGCTTTCCTCCTCCTCATCCTGCTCATCCTCCTGGGCATGTTCGGCCGACTGCCGAAACTCAGTGAGCTGGAGAACCCGAGCATTCTGCAGTCATCTGAGGTCTATGCCTCCGATGGCACCCTGATGGGCCGGTACTACAGCGAGCGCGGGAACCGGAGCATCGTCAACTACAACGAGATCTCCAAATACGTCATCCAGGCTCTGGTGGCCACCGAAGACGAGCGCTTCTACGATCACTCGGGCATCGACTGGAAACGCACCGCGGCAGCCATCGTGCTGCTTGGCCAGAAAGGTGGCGGCTCCACCATCACCCAGCAGCTGGCGCTGAACCTCTTCAACGGGGAGCGCGCCTCCAACCCCCTGATGCGTGCCATTCAGAAACTGAAGGAATATGTGATCGCCGTGCGCCTCGAACGCAACTTCACCAAGGAAGAGATCATCGCCCTCTACCTGAATGCCGTTCCTTTCGGCGACAACGTTTACGGCATCCGCAATGCCGCGCGCACCTTCTTCCAGAAAGAGCCCGCCACCCTCGACCCGGTGGAATCGGCAGTACTCGTAGGCATGCTCAAAGGCAACTCGATCTACAATCCGCGCACGCATGCCATCGCGGCCAACAACCGCAAGAATGTGGTGATCGGGCAGATGGAACGCAATGCCTTCCTTACCCCCGCCGAAGCCGAGCGGTACAAGGCCACACCCATCCCGCTGCGGTATAAGAAAGCCGATGAGAACATGGGTTTCGCCCCCTATTTCCGCGAAGAAGTGTTGAAAGACGAAGTCCGCGCCGCGCTGAAGGATCTGAAGAAGCAGAACGGCGACGCCTACGATATTTATAAGGATGGCCTGCGCATTTACACCACCATCAACCCGGTGATGCAGAAGTATGCCGAAGAAGCCATGGCCCAGCAGATGCCCATGCTCCAGCGCGCACTCAATGCACAGCCCAACATCCGCAAAGGCACGGTATGGAAAGGCCATGAGAATGTGCTGAAGGAAACCATGAAACGCAGCGAACGCTGGCGCAACCTGAAGGAAGACGGCATGGCGGAAGAGGATATCGAAAAGACTTTTTACCAGAAGACCCAGATGAAGGTCTTTGCCTGGAACGCGAAGCGGCAGAGCGATACGGTGATGACGCCCATGGACTCCATCAAATACCACCGCCAGATGATCCAGAGCGCCTTTATGGTCATGGACCCCGAGAGTGGCGAAGTAAGGGCCTGGGTGGGCGGCATCGACTTCAAGACTTACAAGCTCGATCACGCCCAGATGAGCGTGAAGCGCCAGGTGGGTTCGTCGATCAAGCCCTTGCTCTACAGCCAGGCCATCCAGGAAGGCATGCTCGAGCCCAGCTCCATGGTGGAAGATGTGCAGCAGTCCTTCGGCAAGGGCCAGCTCGTACCGGCTACCACCAAGACCTGCACCGGCCGCACGGTGACCATGACCAATGCCCTGACCTGGTCGCGCAACTGCGCCACTGCCTTCATCATGAAAAAAGTGGGCGCCGATAATTTTACCAAGTTCCTTTCGAAGACCGGCATCCCCACCGAAGTGGAGCCCTACCCTTCGATCGCGCTCGGCTCCTGCGACCTCTCGCTGTTCGAGATGATGTGGGCCTATACGATTTTCCCGGGTCATGGCTTCTCCACCAAACCGACCTTCATCAGCCGCATTGAGGACCGCAATGGCAATGTGATCAAGCGCTTCGACAACACGGCCAGCCGCCGGGAAGTGATCAACGAGCAAACGGCGTACAAGATGGTGAAGATGATGGAAGGACCCGTTACCCTCGGTACGGCCAAGGGGCTCATGCAGAACCTCGGTGCGAAGGAAATGGGCGGTAAGACCGGTACGACCAACGACAATGCCGACGCCTGGTTCATGGGATATACACCCCAGCTGCTCGCCGGCGTGTGGGTGGGTTCCGACGACCGCTTCATCTCCATCGAAAGCGCCCAGGGTTATGGCGGTGCTGCTGCCCGTCCCATCTGGGAAGCCTTCTTCCGGAAAGTGTACAACGACAAGAAAATGGGGATCGTTCGCGATATGGCCTTTGAAAAACCTGCTAACCTCGACAACTCGACGTTCTCGGCAGACATGTATGGCTACGATACCGAAAGCCTCGATTCGATGCAGGGCAATGGAACCGATGCCGGCGACTATGGAACCGTGATCGACACCACCACCGACATCCCGGCCGAATCGCAGGAGCCCG
>CBHWDR010000039.1:0-12268 GCA_966112575.1 uncultured Chitinophagales bacterium | reverse complement strand
GCCCTGACTACAGTCACGAAGATCGCAACACAGGGCCAGGAAACAGAAAAACATGTAAAGGGACACAGCATCTTGCAAAAATCCTGAGATCTGGGGTGGCATCGAGTGTACGATCAACCGGGTAGGAAATGATTATTTCGATCAGTTGACGTACTCCGGCCATTACAAAAGAGCGGATGATATTGTGCGTATAGCGGAACTGGGGATCTCCCGGCTCCGCTATCCTATTTTATGGGAAAAGCACCGGCAGAGCCAGGACGGACCGATCGACTGGAGCTGGACCACCGAGCGGCTGAAACAGATCCGCGAACAGGGCATCGAAGTGATCGCGGGTTTGCTGCATCATGGCAGCGGGCCTGCCTATACGGACATGCTCGATCCCGAGTTCCCTACCAAGCTGGCCGCCTATGCCGCCGAGGTGGCGGAACAGTTTCCCTGGATCAACTATTACACGCCTGTCAACGAGCCGCTGACCACGGCGCGGTTCAGCGGCCTGTATGGCTTCTGGTACCCACATAAGAATAGGGATCGCAGTTTCCTGCAGATGCTGATCAACGAGTTGAAAGGCACGGTGCTCGCCATGCAGGCGATCCGGAAGATCAACCCGCAGGCAAAGCTGGTGCAGACGGAAGACCTTGGAAAGACCTATTCGAGGCCCAAGCTGAAATACCAGGCAGTGTTCGAAAACAAGCGCCGCTGGCTCACTTTTGACCTCCTCTGCGGACGGGTGGATGAAAAGCACCCGCTCTGGAAATACTTCAAGAAATTCAGCATCCCAAAAGAAGAGCTGCAGTTCTTCCTCGATAACCCCTGTCCCCCAGATATCTTCGGATTCAACCACTACCTCACCTCCGAGCGTTTCCTCGACGACCGGCTGGGCCTTTATCCCACGGCCATGCACGGCGGGAATGGCCGCCATCGCTACGCGGATGTGGAAGCGGTGCGGGTAGACCTGGATGAACAAACCGGTATCGAAGTACTGCTGCGGGAAGCCTGGGAGCGCTACCGCAAGCCGATGGCGGTAACGGAGGTGCACCTCCACTGTCACCGGGAAGAGCAGCTCCGCTGGTTCAAGCATGTATGGGAGGCCGGCACTCGCTTACGGGAAGAAGGCGTCGGCCTCGAAGCCATCACCTCCTGGGCCCTGCTGGGATCCTATGGTTGGAACAAGCTGCTGCGCGAGCCGGGTGGCGACTATGAACCTGGCGCTTTCGACCTTCGCGGCGGCTCGCTGCGAACAACGGCGCTGGCCCGGTACATCGGGCAGATCGCGGCGGAGCAGCATAGTGAACACCCGCTTTCGGCACAGAACGGCTGGTGGAACCGAAGCACACGAGTTCTCTACGGCCCCAGAACGATCGAAGACAGCCTGTCGCAGACCGTGAGCCAGCCACTGCTGATCATCGGCAAGCGCGGAACCCTCGGCAAGGCTTTCGCGAAAGTTTGCGGCGACCGCTGCCTTGGTTATGAACTGGCCAGCCGGCAGGATTGCGATATCAGCGATCCCGATTCGGTGCAGGCCGCTATCGAACGCGTGCGGCCCTGGGCGGTGATCAATGCTGCCGGTTTCGTGCGGGTAGACGATGCCGAGCAGGAACGGGATGCCTGTTACCGCGACAACCTGCAGGGACCGGCACACCTCGCCTCCGTTTGCGCCCGCTACGGCCTTCCGCTACTGACCTTCTCTTCCGACCTGGTATTTGACGGCACGAAAGGGCGGCCCTACCTCGAGTCGGATCCCGTGAACCCGCTGAACGTCTACGGCAAGAGCAAGGCAGCAGCAGAAGCAGAAGTGCTTCGGCTGCATCCGAAGGCGTTGAACGTGCGCACCAGTGCCTTCTTCGGCCCCTGGGATGAGCACAATTTCGCGCACTGGGTGCGGCAATCCCTGCAAATGGGTGAGTCCATCCGGGTAGCGAATGACCTGCGCATCTCTCCCACCTATGTGCCGCACCTGGTTAATACCTGCCTCGACCTGTTGATCGACGGGGAGTCGGGCACCTGGCACCTGGCCAACGAAGGCAGTTGCACCTGGCTGGAATTCGCAAACAAGATCGCTCGGGCGTTCCGGCTCGACCGGAGCCTGCTCATCCCGACGCCGGCGATCGAGATGGGATGGCCGGCTGCGCGACCTGGCTACAGCGTATTGGGCAGCGAAAAAGGCCATCACCTGCCTTCGCTGGAGAAGGCGCTGAAAGAATATGGTTTCGAGTTGAAGACCGAAAGCAGGAAGGTGGCTTAGACATTTGCATTCTCTTAATAGTTCGCCTGCAATAGGCAAAAGGAACGAACGTTTTGTACATAGAGGTGGCGGGGATATCCGGAGGGAGTGGATAACCATCTTGCAAAAACACCACTATGTACAAAGCGTATCTTCTGTTGCGTGGCAACCATCAGGCCGGGCCTTACAGCCTGGAAGAACTTCTTCAGCACAACCTGCAACCCGGGGACCTGATCTGGGTGGAAGGGCGAAGCACCTGCTGGCTCTTCCCGCACGAGATCGATGCACTCCAGCCCTTTGTTGCTTCCCCCTTTTCCGAAACCCCACCGGCAACTATCCCGTCCATTGAGCAGCCGGCTTCCCTACAGGGTCCCGCATCTTTAGCAACTCCTGTTGCCGTTCCAAACGGGCGAAGCGCTGCAACGATCGATCGGCATTCAGGTAACGAAGCGCCCAGCGATCATCTGAACGGAACACTAACGGCGACAAACAGGCGAAAAGCCAGCCGGGGCCGCATGCTGGCCGGTTCCCTCCTGCTGGCCCTTGCCGGCATTGCGGCTTACTTCTACCTGAACAGCGATAAAGAAGCGCCAACAAGGATCTCGGACGCACAGGTGACCCGGGACATTCCTTCTGCCACAGCACCTGCCGGTGATACCGAACCATTGCCGGAGGTTTCGTCAGACGCTGCCGTGGGAAAGGGCCATACGGTTACAGGCAAACCTGCCGTCCGTTCGAATAAGTCAGTGAGAAACCAGGCAACCAGGCCGTCCGCTCCCATTGCCGCCCCGCCACCATCCTCCCCTTCCACCGAGCCAGATGAAACGGTGCGCATTCCCCGGGGCGAAACGCCCGAAGTAGTAGTAGCCCCTTCTGCAGAAACCGGCGCACCCAAACCGGTGAAAGAGAAGAAGAAGCTCCGCGAAAGCCTGCGTGACCTGTTCGCGAAAAAGAAAGGAACGGAAGCTGGCGAGGAAACACCACCAGCAACGAACCGGCAGGCGAACCGGAGAGCGGGTGATGGCGGCGAGAGCACGGCATCCGCGGACCTGGTTGACCTCAGCTCGAATGAGCCGGACAACTGGATGATGGGCGTGAAGGGTTTGAAACTGACCCTGCGCAACCGTAATCCCGTAGCCTTAAGATCGGCCAGTGTTGTGGTAACCTATTATTCGAACCAGAACAAAGTGCTGGACCGGCAGACCCTAGTTTTCCAGAATGTTGCTGCCAACGGGAGGCAGACCCTACCGGCGCCGGATCATAAATATGCCGACCATGTGGATTACCAGCTGGGTGAGATCGTAGGTAAAGAAGACCGGTACGCGCGGCAATAAAAAAAGCTTCTGTTTTTGACAGAAGCTTCAAGGTTTTTTGAGGAATTGGTGGCTAGTTATTTTTCAAAGTTTTGGATATATCAAAGCTGAATCTTCCACCAAGTTAAGGGGGCGTAGGATCGCACACAAGGGCAGTGCCCTATCCACCGGTTATCCACATTTCTGATAATGCCGGTTTTTCGCGCATTTTGGGCAATAAAAATATTTATCAACATTCCGGATGAGCTTGCGACCGTATTTTCCGCAATAATGGGTTTCTACACCCAGCCAATGGCCATTTTCGTGTAGATTTTCAATATCTTATAGTACATGATCAGGTCAGAATGCATGCGGCGGGCGCCGAGGATCTGCTGACGGGTGATTTGGCGATTTTGGGTTTCATGCCAAAGCGAATTCGCCACACTCAGGGCATAGTGCGCATAATGCCGGAACGCCTCGCGACGTACCATGGCCCGCTGATGTTCGGGAACATACTCCTGGATCTTATCCACCACCCACTTGATATCTTCCAGGTTCTTTGCACTGAGAAAGGACTTCGAGGAGATGGAGGTGTTGTGCATCCGGTAATTTGCCAGCACTTCAGGGGTATAGGCAACCGGGTAATTTTTGGCGATGCGTGCCCACATCTCCCAGTCTTCGCCATAAGTGACACCGTAAAATCCACCAACCTTTTCATACACCTCGCGGAGTACGACGGTAGCGCAATATTGTGTTCGTTGCTTTGAGGCGATCTTGATGAGAAAATCATCGATCACTCCCTCTTCCCCCTCTATCGAATGATACCACATCAACCCGCCATTTTCACCGATATAGGAGTACCGGCAAAATGCTGCCCCGGCTTCCGGATTGGAAGCAAACAATTGATCCATCTTCGCATAGAATCCGGGAACGACCAGGTCATCGCCATGCAATAAGTGGACGATATCTCCAATAGAACGTTGGAGGCAGGTCTCGAAGGTTTTCAGGCTGCCCTGGTTTTCTGCATGCCGGTAGTAACGAACGCGCCCTTTTCCAATGCGCTCCACCAGGGAAGCCACATCTCCGTCCGTGCTTCCGTCATCCACAACTTCAATTTGCATTTTGGATTCGCCCGGATCCTGATCCAGAACCGATTGAATCGTTTCCGTAAGAAAATGAAGACAATTGTAAACGGGGATCATCACCGACCATCGTGGGGGGCGGTCCATAGGAGAACGGGGTAAAATTACCGGGGGGCGGGTCATGATGGTCAGGGGTGTTAGCGCCAAAGAGCAAAGATAAAGCCACACTTGCGCAAGCGGCCTCCGCTTTGTGAAAATAGCGCCCCAAACACCCTTAAATCATTACTCCTGCCGGATATGAAAAGGCAAAAGGGGACGGACCGCTCCCATCCACCGTCCCGACCAGCGAATATTCGGCCGGTAATCGGCCATTTCGAAAGAGAGGCAATGCTCCAGGTAATACACCGGGGCTGCCGTATCGCGAACGATGATCACCGAAATGGAATAGGCTCCATCATTCAGAAAATTCCCCGGGATCTCGCATTCAGCCGACACCCAGCCTTGGGCGCATTTCAACGAAGGCGAAGGCACATCAAAGATGCAGTCTCCCGATGCGTTAAACAGGTGAAGACCCAGGTTCAACTCTGCATTCGGTACCTCATTCCAGAACCGGATGTGAAAACGCAATCCGGCCCGGATATCAAGAGCAGCGCCCGGTTCGATCCCATTCGGGACCAGTTCCACCCGCTGGATCCATACCTCTGAATTCCCTGGTGCCGTATCACGCCCCTCCCATTCCCGAAAGAAAGCCTGCTGTTGCGCCTGGCTCAGGTAGCGGTTGATAATAGGCTGGATCGCCCCCTGCTCTTCCATACGGCCATTCTTGAGCCATAGACCATGTGTGCAAAGCTGACGAACGGACGACATGTTGTGACTCACAAAAAGAATGGTGCGTCCGGTTTCCCTGGAAACTTCATTGACCTTGCCCAGGCATTTTTTCTGGAATTCGGCATCGCCTACGGCGAGTACTTCGTCCACGATCAGAATATCCGTGCGCAGGTGCGCTGCCACGGCAAAAGCCAGCCGGACATACATTCCGGAAGAATACCGCTTGACCGGTGTATCGATAAAGCGCTCGATGCCTGAAAAAGCGATGATCGAATCAAAATTCTGCTTCACCTCATTGCGGCTCATGCCGAGGAGAGCGCCGTTGAGATAAATATTCTCCCGTCCCGTAAGTTCCTGATGGAAGCCGGTGCCTACCTCCAGCAAACTGGAGATCAGCCCCCGGCCATTGATCTCTCCGGTGGTCGGGCGGACGATCCGGGAAATGATCTTGAGCAACGTGGATTTTCCTGCGCCGTTGGAGCCCACGATGCCCCAGATCTCGCCCTGCCGGATCTCCAGGTTGATATCCCTTAAGGCCCATAGCAGCTTCCCGTCGACACCATTGGGATCTTCAAAGAAATCGTTCTTGCTACCACGGACCTGACGATGCCACCAACGGGTGATATCCTGTTTTAAAGACCCGGTACCGATGGTGCCTAACCGGTATAACTTACTGACATTATTGATCTGGATCGCTATATCACTCATCAGATGATATCCATGATTTTATCGCCTTGTCGCTGAAACAGGCCGAAAGAAACAATCAGTGCCACCAAGGTAAAACCGATAGCGTAGGCAGCTTGTACCGGGGTAACATGCCCCTGTCCGAAGAGCAGCAGTCGAAACCATTCGAAGTATGGGCCAAGCGGATTCCAGTCGACGAGCCAACGGTACTTTAGCGGGATCACGGAAGCCGGATAGAAAACCGGCGTAATGAACATGAGCAGGCGAAGCCCGATATGAACCATATTGGCCAGGTCGCGGTACCGGGCCGTAAGTACAGACACGAGCAGTCCGATCGCAAAGCTGAGGATCCCAAAGCCCAGGATCAACAGGGGAAGGAGCAGCCAGTTCAGGCCAATACCATAAGCGGCGTCTTTGCGTACGGCAAACCAGATCATCACGGCAGCCAGCAAGGCGAACTGGATCAGGAAACGAAGGGCCTGCGTCAGCAGGGCGGATAGAGGGACAATAATTCTTGGGAAGTAGACCTTACTGAACAAGTGCACGTTTTGGAGAAACGTAAATGCGGAAGCGAGAAATACATCATTGAAGAAGTTCCAGAGGATGATGCCGGAGAGGTAAAATAAGACAGGCGGCACATTTCCCGTGTCTACACCAATGATCTTCCCAAATACAAGCAAGTAAATGATCAGGGTGAGTATAGGCTGGATGAACATCCAGGCTGGTCCCAGTATGGTTTGCTGGTAGTTGAGCAGGAATTCGCGACGAATCAGGCGGCTCAGCAAATGGCGGTAACGCCACCATTCTTTGGGCGCGGTATCCCACCAGCCAGCCCGGGGGCGGATCTGCCAATCCCAATGTTGACGCGTGGTTTCGGGCATATCGGTAAAGATAATGCCGCTCCGGCTAGGAAAACGCTCCTTCCATCGATTTGGCCGCCCAGACCCGGCTCAAATCCGCGCCTATACTGTATTTTAGAAGAACCGAAACTTATGTCCCGATCCATTCCTTTCACCCGCAGGTCCTCTGCGAGCATCTTCCTTTTGTTGCTCACGGCCTTTATTTGCCAGGCTGTTCAGGCAAGGGATTATTACCTGAGCACGTCCGGAAACGATGCGGCATCCGGTATTGCCGCAGCATCTGCCTGGCAAACGATCAACCGGCTGAACAGTGCCGACCTGCAACCAGGGGATCGGGTGTACCTGGAAGGCGGGCAGATTTTTACGGGCCCGATAATCATTGAACCCACTGACGCCGGTTCGGCTGCACTTCCGGTCCGGATCAGCAGTTATGGCTCCGGAAGGGCAACCATCGAGGCAGGCTCCGGTTCTGGCATTATCAGTTATAACGCTGCGGGTATCGAGATCGCAAATCTGGTCATCATTGGATCGAATGCACCGGCCACCACGGGCAGCGGCATCTATTTCCTGATCGAGCAGACGAACAATGACCTCGAACATATCGTGATCGAGGATGTAGAGATCAGCGGTTTCGGAAAGAACGGAATCCTCATTGGAAGCAACAATACCAGTATGGGATTCAATGACCTGGTCATCCGCCGTTGCCTTGTTCATGACAATGGTTATTCTGGTATTGAATCCTTCGGTTCATGGCCGGCCATCACGCATCAGGACTTCCTGATTGAATACTGTGTAGTGTATAATAACCGCGGTGATGCCACGGTCACGAACCGCCATACCGGCAACGGAATTCTCGTATCCGGCGTTGACAATGCAACTGTCCAGTTCTGCGAAGCCTACAACAATGGGGAGAACAATGCAGCAACAGCAGGCGGGCCGATCGGGATCTGGGTATACGATGCCCGTAATGTGCGCATCAGATCCTGTGAGAGCCATCATAATAAAGCAGGGGGAAATAAAGATGGCGGTGGCTTTGGTATCGATGGAGGCGCCAGCAACTGCGTGATCGAGTTTTGCTACAGCCATGACAATGAAGGTGCCGGCTTCGGTCTTTTCGAATACGGCTCACCGAATCCCTGGCAGAATAATATGGTCCGCTTCAACATCAGCCAGAACGACGGCCGGAAAAACGGGTATGGCGGCCTTAGCTTTTGGGGTGCGGATGCACTTCATCCTTTGGATCAGGTACAGGTGTATAACAACACCATCTTCCAGTCGGCCGCCGGCCTTATCAACGGCCAGCCTTCGGCGGTGCAAACGATCGGGTCATACATGAATGGGGTTGACCTGAAGAACAATATTTTTTATGCTACGGGGAATACCCGACTTCTGGATATTACAGGCACGCCGGGTCCCGCAAATATCATTTTCAGGAACAACGACTATTTCGCTACGAATCCGGTATTCAACTGGAGCGGGGTCAGTTATGGTTCACTGACCGACTGGCGAGTTGGCGCCGCCGGGCAGGAGACGAATTCCGGGCAGGCTACTGGCTTTGACGGTTCACCGATGCTGGTCGCACCGGGCGGAGCGGCCGGTTGGCAACCTGCTTCCAACCCGGACCCGGCCGTGCTGGGCGGCTATCGCCTTCAGTCTTCCTCGCCGCTGATCAATACAGGCATGAACATAGCGGGAATGTGCAACAGGGATTTCTTTGGCACGAGCATAGCGCCCAACGGTGCCGTCGATATAGGTGCGGCGAAGTTCATTTCCACCGTATTACCGTCGGGCCTCACAAACTTCAGCGGAACCCGGATCGCTAATGTCTGCCGCCTTACCTGGAATGATGATCTTCCGGGTGGATCATTCGTAGTGGAGCGTTCGGAAAATGGAAGGAATTTTCTGCCCCGCATCACCCTGGCGGCAAATGCAACAGGACGATACGCGGTCAATGATACCGTTCAACAACCATCAGTTGCCTACCGTATTCAATCAACCGGCAGCAACGGCGCGATCCGGTACTCCCAGGTGCTCTGGCTCCGGGCAGGGCCAAGTGTGCAGATCCGATACGTTCGTGAAGGAGCTGCCGGCGCACTCCTGATCGATGCGGATAGGGGCATCCGAAAAAAACTGCTGATCGCCACTACATCGGGAGCGCTCCTCTTCCAAGAGGAAGTAGCCCTAATCCGCGGCACCAACCGCATTGCCCTGGACAAGGGAAAAAGCTGGCCGAAAGGCATGTATCTCTGTTGGCTGGAAGGAGAAACAGCGGTTCCTATTTACTTGCATTAGCCCTTTTCCCCTAATTGGATCTTCGGGTTGAGCGCGCGCAGCTGGGAGATGAATTCGGATGAGCCTTCCGGGGAGATCAGGACCCGCTCGTAGCGGTTGTACTGGATCTCGATACGGTCGCCGGAAAGTGCCGGGGAAGCATAATGGTTATTGGTTGGCCGGATGTTCTTGATCGAGCGGATATAGATCTCCTTGTCGTACAGAAACCCGCTGCGGATGCGGAGGGTATTCTTTACCGTGATCTCGTAACGGGTGCTGAGGTAGATATAGGCGATGAACCCGATGGCAAGCAAGTCGATGGCCAGGGCCCACCAGATCGCTTCGGATATGAGCCACCCGCCGATCCCGAGCAGGGCCACCAGTATGGGGATGAGTATTGGCTTTTCTACTTTGGACTTATAGGTTGTGCGCATGGACGTCGGTTTGGCTGCCGGGATCGATGCAAAAATCAGACCCCGCCCAAATGTGCGTCCGGCTTTTCCATCGGGAATGAAACCCGGATTTGGCATCCCTGGCCCGGTGCCGACCGGATGTCGATCTTTCCATGATACACTTCCGCCCGGTTTTTCATATTGCTCAGCCCCTGTCCCGCCTTACGCGAAGAGGTGTCGAAACCGCGCCCGTCATCGGCATAGTCGAGCACGACCCGGTTCTCCCTTTCTTCGATGCGGATCGTGACCGCATTGGCTTCGGCGTGCTTCACCGTATTGTTGAACTGCTCCTGCAGGATGCGATAAAGCGTGAGCTTCACTTCGCGGTCGATGCGGTGTTCGGGCACACTGAAGTGCAGCTCGATCACGAAGAGCTTCAGTTCCAGGTAATAGTCCACCAACTCCTGGATGGTCTCGCGGAAGCCCATGTCGCGGATCGTAGGGGTTACCAGCGCCTTAGAAAGTCCCCGCACTTCATTGATCGTTTTCTGGATCAGGGTGCTGCTCTTCTGTACGAACTGCGATCGCTGTTCGGGATAGTAGTGAATGTTCTCGACGTAGAGCTTGGCGGTGGTCAGGATCTGGTTCACGTTGTCGTGCAGCTCTTTCCCGATCTCGCTCCGCTCTTTCTCCTGGGTGGAAATGATGGCCTTGGCCACTTCCCTTTCCGCAGCGATCTTCTCATCGATCACCATCTGCTCGAGTTCCAGTTTTTCCGTGATGTCCTGGATTTCCACGAGGTAACAGTTGCCTTCATCGAGCGCCATCAGGTGCGAGTTGACCTGGACGGTAATGACCCTTCCGTCTTTGCAACTGTGGCATACGATACCCGAGTAGGCATCCATATCCCGGTGGGCCCGCTCCTGGATGATGCGCAGCATTTTCGGCCGCTCTCCGGGAGGACGGATATCCAACAGGTTCATTGCCAGGAATTCGGCCCGGGAATAACCATACAGCTCCAGGGCCGCATCATTCACATCGGTGAAGCAGTTGGTTTCGGCATCGAAGATCCACTTTGGCGTGGGGCTTTTATAAAAAAGCAACCGGTAATTTGATTCGGAACGGCGCATCAGCTCTTCCGCTTCCTTGCGCGAAGTGATATCATCCTGCGTAGACAGATAATAGGTCAGCTCACCCCGCTCTCCGAAAATGGGCTGGCCTTTGAGTTCCACCCAATGCATCCGCCCGTTCTTCTCCAGGTTGATCAATTCGCAATGGAAGGGCAGCTCCTTTTCCATGCACCGATTGATATAGTCCGTAACCTCCGAATCGGTGCCGGGATGATGCAGAAAATCGCGCGGACGCAGGCCGGCCACTTCGTCCAGCTCGTAGCCGGTGCGCCGGGTAAACGCGTTGTTCACCCATTGGATCCGGCCATCGGGGCCAGCGATCACTACCGAGCTGGAGATCTGTTCGGCTACCATCGAAAGCTTGCGCACGTCGTCGAAGGCCTGCTTCTTCACCGTGATATCCCGGGCATTGATCACCAGGGCCCGGATATCCGGATCATCGAGGTGATTGGTGATCACGACCTCGGCCCAGCGGTACTCGCCCGAAGGCATGCGGAAGCGGAAGCTGGGCAGCTGCACCATATGCTGATCGAAGATGCCCAGCGCCTGCCGGAAGACTTCCGCGAAATCGTCGGGATGGATGAACTGGTATGCGGCAGCTCCCTTCAGCTGGTCGATCGGATAGCCGATCATCTCTTCGTAGTTGGGGCTGATATAATGAATGCTGAAGCGGGCATCGGCAAGCGCGGTGATGTCCTTGCCCGACTGCACCATGGCGCGGAATTGCTTCTCCCTTCTCTCCACCTCGAGCTCGGCCTCCCGCTGGCGGGTCACATCCTGGATCGCGCCGATCATGCGGATCGCGCGGCCTTCGCCGTCGCGGATGATGACGGCCCGGTCGTTCACATATGCCATGGAACCATCGGCGCGAAAGAAGCGATACCGGTCTTCCCAGATCGTGGCGGCCTGGTTGCGCAGGGCGCGCAGCTGGTCGTGCACCACGCGCTCCTTGTCTTCCGGGTGCAGGTTCGACGACCAGAGTTGGCTCACGGTATGCTCATCGTCGACCTGGTAGCCGAAGATTCGGGTAAAGGAATCGTTGATATGCATGGCCCTGGTTTGCAGGTCCCAATCCCAGATCACGTCGCTGGTAGCCTGCGACACGAAGGAGAAGCGCTCGTTGCTGATACGGAGTTGCTGTTCCCGCGCCTTGCGCGTGGTGATATCGCGGAAGAAGATGGAGAGCCCTTCCTCATTGGGGTAAACCGAGACCTCGGCCCAGATCTGCCTCGCGGGGTAGAACTCTTCGAAACGCCTCGGCTGTCCTTCGGCCATCGCCCGGTGATACTCATCGTAAAACTTGAGGGAAACGGCATCTGCGAATTCCGTCCAGAGGTTTCGATAGAGGATGGACTCACGGCGGCGCTGCAGCAGCACCTCGGCACCGTTGGAGAAACGCACGGCGTCCTTGTAGGGGCCGCCGGCGAGGCGCGTCAGCACGGCCTCCTCGACGGCGCCGACGCCGTGCTCCTGTTGCGCGCTCTCGCCGCTGCCCTCCAGGAGCAGCC
>CBHWDR010000038.1:0-12357 GCA_966112575.1 uncultured Chitinophagales bacterium | reverse complement strand
TTTGTGATTTTGTGATTTGAAGAACCGGTCGATCGCTGATCGCTGATGTGAGATGGCTGATCTGCTGCCATCCCGGGATCCCCCCTTCTTCCGATCATCTTACCGTTCTCATTGTCCATTGCCTACTGCCTTCTGCCTTCGTCCGCGAAGGCGGGCTATATTTGCTGCCTAAATTTCCCTGCATGCTGCAACTGGCTACGCTCCGCAATCAGACCGAAGAAGTGAAACAACGGCTGGCGGTCAAGAACTTTAAGGAGATCGACCTGGTCGACGAGATCCTCGCCATGGATGAAGAACGTCGGAAGCTGAACTTCCAGTACGACGATACCAAGGCCAAGATCAACGCGGCTTCCAAGGAGATCGGCATGCTTATGGGCAAAGGGCAGAAGGAAGAAGCCGAGGCTCGCAAAAAAGAAGTAGAAGGTTTCAAGACCACCCTGGCGCCGATCGAGAAAGAGCTGGCCGCCATCGAGAAGCAGCAGAACGAGCTGGTGCTCCGCCTGCCCAATTTGCCTTCTCCCCTCGTGCCCCGCGGCAAGACGCCAGAGCACAATGAAGTCGTGCGCACCGGCGGCTCCAAACCCGAGCTCTATGCAGGCGCTGTGCCCCATTGGGACCTGGCGAAAAAATATGACCTCATCGACTTCGAGCTGGGCAATAAGATCACCGGCAGCGGCTTCCCCGTGTACAAAGGCAAGGGAGCGAAACTGCAGCGCGCGCTGATCACCTATTTCCTCGACTACAATACCGCCGCGGGCTATACCGAATACCTGCCGCCGCATATGGTGAACGAGGCTTCAGCCTATGGCACCGGCCAGCTTCCCGACAAGGAAGGGCAGATGTACCACGCCACCGAAGATAATTTTTACCTCATCCCAACGGCTGAAGTGCCGGTGACGAATATCTACCGCGATGTGATCCTCAAAGAATCGGAACTTCCGGTGAAGATGACGGCCTATACCCCCTGCTTCCGCCGCGAGGCCGGCTCTTACGGCAAGGATGTGCGCGGCCTCAACCGCCTCCACCAGTTCGACAAAGTGGAGATCGTACAGCTTGTGCATCCGGAAAGGAGTTACGAGACCCTTGATGAGATGGTGACCCACGTGGAGAAGCTGCTTCAGAACCTCGGACTGCATTACCGGATCCTCCGTCTTTGTGGTGGCGACATGAGCTTCACCTCCGCACTGACCTATGATTTCGAAGTGTACAGCGCTGCCCAGGAAAAATGGCTGGAGGTCAGCTCGGTGTCGAATTTCGAAGGATTCCAGACCAACCGGATGAAGATCCGCTTCAAGGACGATAAGGGGAAGACCCAGCTGGCGCACTCGCTGAACGGCTCTTCGCTGGCCCTGCCGCGGATCCTGGCCTGCCTGCTGGAAAATAACCAGGACGAGAACGGCATCCAGCTTCCTCCTGTGTTGCATGGCTATTTCGGAGGCGAAATGATTTAACCCAAATTAACCCCGGGAGCAACCGGGGTTAATTATTTTGCGTTTTTATTGGAAGCCAACAAAACTGTTTATGAAGAAAACCAGCCTCATTGCCCTTTTCGCCCTGACCATCTGGGCCTGTCACCGCAAAACCGTTGCCCCGGCAACAACCGCCACACCCGCTGCGTCCAACGAGAAAGTAGCCGCTGAAACCGCTGCCAGCGCACCTGCCCCCGCCGCCGCTCCTGCTGCACCTGCCGCTCCTTCGGAAGAGATGCTGGCAGCCGGCAAGACCGTATATACCACCCGCTGCAACCGCTGCCACGAAGCCAAGCCGCTGGAGAAGTATAGCACCCAGCAATGGGAAGGCATCCTGAAAGCCATGATCCCGAAGGCACGGTTGAACGAAACGGAAGCGCAACACGTTACGGCTTACGTGATGGCAAATGCGAAGAAATAATTCGTATAACTTTTCTTTAATCTAAATTGGAGTTAAAGCAGCGCAAGCCCATGCGTTGCTTTTTCTTTTTTGCCTGTCTTTGAGGCAAACCAATTGCACATGAAGAAAATCATCCTGGCGGCCATCCTTGGCACTTCCCTCCTGTCGGCATCGGCACAAGTCATCAGTAAAGGAGAAAAGTTTTTTGGTGGAACATTCTATGGCGGATCTAATCAATCGGAATATCCAAGCCCGACACCAACTTCGGTCAACACAAATGCGACCTTCGCTCCATCCTACTCCTGGGCCTTCAGAGACAATAAAACGATCGGCCTTCAGGGCACACTTGGTTACTTCAGATCGAAGAATACCGATGCGGTTCAAACCTACAAAGAGCGGAACTTCTCCATTTCACCAGGTATATTCCTTGTTAGTTACAAAGAACTCAATAATCGCTTCGGCGTTGACTTCAGGCATTTACTGTATGGCACTTATGGGAGAACCAAACGATTAAACGCGGGCCCGGACTTCCAGGTATTGGACTTCTGGGGCGCAGGCTATCAGTTTACGCCAGAGGTCTTTTATAGATTTTCGGACCGCTTCCTTGGCAATGCCTCGATCGGTAATGTACGCGCCGGCTATCAGCGATCCAATGGAAGTGATCTCACTTTTGTGAATGCTTCTTTCCTGCAAAACTTTACATTAGGAATACAATACCGTGTAGGCAAAAGGAAAGTTGCAGCACAATAACCCTCAACATACAGCTGCACTGCCGTCCTGCACTTCCTTCACCCGCTTGTTCATCACCCGAAACCATAGGGGCGGAAGCAGGGAGAGGATCATCATGCCCGGATAGCCGGTGGGCATCTGCGGTGCCTGCTCGTGGTGGCGCAGCACCTGGTACTTGCGGCTGGCGAGGTAGTGGTGATCAGAGTGGCGACTAAGTTCGAAGAGCATGACCCGGCCGATCACATGGTTGGAGTTCCAACTGTGCGCCGGCATGGCCCGTTCATATTTTCCTTCGGCGATCTGCCTGCGTTGCAATCCATAGTGCTCGATGTAATTGACCGTCTCGAGGAGCAGGATGCCTTCCACTGCAGCGATAATAAAAAGCAGGAGGGCGAAGGGGCCAAAGAAGAAAAAGACCAGGGCCAGGAAGCCCAGCTGCACCAGCTGAAACAGCAGCATCTCATTGCGGAGTGAAAAAGCCGACCCGCCTTTTTTCTTTCCATCGCGTACGGCGATCTCCCAGGCACTGCGGTAGCCGCTGAAGATGGAGCGAAGGAAGAATCGATACACCGGCTCGCCATAGCGGGCCGAAGAGGGATCCTCCGCTGTTGCCACGCGCTTGTGGTGTCCCTTGTTGTGCTCGATGAAGAAATGCATATAGAGGGATGTGAGCAACAGGGCTTTTGCAAGGAATTGCTCGAACCGATTCACCCGGTGGCCCAGCTCATGCCCTACATTGATACCCAGGGTGCCGCAAAGCAAACCCATGACGGCCGTCTTGCCCACCAGGTCGATCGTGGGATTGGGCTGCGTGCCTACCTGCCAGAGAAAAAGACCCAGCGCCAGGTACTGGAAGGGAACCACCATCCAGAGCAGGAGATCGTAGAACCGGTCGTTCCGCGCCAACTCTTGTTCGGCCGCGCTCATATTGCCTTCATCCGGACGAAGCACCAGTTCCAGCACCGGGATGAGCACCCAGGCATAGACCAGGGGCAGCCAGACCAGAAGGCCATGGTTCAGAAAGGAAAGGACTGCGCCGTAGTAGAGCAGGAAGGGCGCGAGGTATTTGAACGCACGGAAGCGCATGATTTAAAGTTAGCGCAAAAAAAGATGCCGGTCTTCCGACCGGCATTGGTGTATTGGAACTATTCGTGTGCTTGCTTACTCCAGCTTCTTCCTGCTTGCGCCGATGCGGTAGAGCATGAAGCCCATGGCGGCAAAAAACAGGACGCCCAGGAGGAAATAACCGCCCTCGCCCATTCCGTGTCCCAGCTTTTCTTCCAGGTTCACGGCATTGAGGAAACGTCCACCGGCGGGCGAACCGGAGATAAAGGCGATGATCACGCCGGCAACGGCACCTCCGGCAACCAGACCGGTAGCGAAGAGGTTTCCGCGTCCCAGCTCTTCTTCCTCGGGCGATTCAGCCGCTTCATTGCGTTTGGCCTTTGCCTTATCCACCAATCCTTTGATCGCACCGCCGATGAAGATGGGCAGGGTGGTGGACAGGGGCAGGTAGGTACCTACCGCAAAGCTGAGGGACTTGATCCCGCAGAGCTCCATCACGATAGCCAGGAAGACCCCTACGAAGATGAACTGCCAGTCGAGGTTCTGCGACTGGATACCCTTAATGAGCGTGGCCATCAGGGTTGCCTGTGGCGCCGGGTATTCGGCCGTGCCGATGGCATGGTGGATGCCCTGCTGCAGCATTTCGGGAGAAGGGCGATCGAGGTATTGCACGGTCAGGCCGATCACCACCGAGGAAACGATGGCGCCCACGAAGAGCGCGATCTGCTGGTTGCGCGGCGTGGCGCCCACGATGTAGCCGCTCTTCAGATCCTGCGAGGTGGCGCCGGCATTGGCGGCAGCGATACAGATCATACCGCCCACCACGAGCACCAGGGGCTCGAAAGCCACGCCTTTCCAGCCCACGCTGATGAAGATGAGGCTCGTGCCCATGACGGTGGCGATGGTCATGCCGGAGATGGGGTTGTTGGAAGAGCCGATCATACCCACGATGCGCGAAGACACGGTAACGAAGAGCGCACCGAAGAGGACTACGAGCACGCCGATCAGGATCTTCTGCAGGGGTCCGTCGCCGGGCACCTGGGGCAATATGGCGATGAGCGCCACGAGTGCCAGGCTGCCCAGTCCAACGATCTTCAGACTGAGGTCACGCTCCGTACGCAACGTGGCGCCGCCTCCGACCTTGCTTTCCTTAAGCGTAGCCACGCTCGACTTGATGGACTTTGAAATAGTGGGCAGGGTCTTGAGCAGGGTGATGATGCCGCCTGCGGCCACGGCGCCCGCACCGATCTGGCGGATGTAGGCATAATAGATGGCAGCGGAATAATCCGAGAAGGAATGCGTTGCCGGGTTCCAGCCACCGCGTCCGCCTTCGGCCGTTACGGCGCTGAGGTAGCCGAGTTTCACGAGCTGATTGGCGATCATATCGCCGGGGATCAGCGTGGCCAGCAGGGGGATGAGCACGAGCCAGCTCAATACGCCGCCCGCCACCAGCACGCCAGCGATGCGGGGACCGATGATATAGCCCACGCCCAGGTATTCGGGCGTGATCTCGCCGCTCACGCGGGCGGAGGGAAAGAACTTATTGGCCTGCTTCGTCATCCAGTAAGGCGTTTCGGCGATCACGTGCAGCACTTTCTGCAGGAGGGCATAAAGGAAGGCCACGCCCAGGCCCCAGAAAGCCGTACGTGCAAAGTCGCCGCCCTTCTCCCCTGCTTTCAGCACATCGCCGCAGGCGGTTCCCTCGGGATAAGGAAGGTTATCGTGTTCGTTTACGATAAGGGCCTTGCGCAGGGGCACCATGAGCAGCGTGCCAAGCAACCCGCCGACGATGGCGAGAATGAGGATGGTGAGGTAATTGAAATAGTTGGCGCTTTCGGGAGCCGAAAGAAAAAGGAAGCCCGGAAGCGTGAAGGCCACACCGGCGGCAATACTCTCGCCGGCGCTGCCCGTGGTCTGAATGATGTTGTTCTCGAGGATGGTCGTTTTGAAGAAGCGGCGCCCAAGGGTGATGGCGATCACCGCGATGGGGATCGAGGCGCTCACGGTGAGACCGGCCTTCAGGGCCAGGTAAACCGTGGCCGCGCCGAAGATCACCCCGAAGAGCGAACCGAGGAGGATGGACTTGACCGTTAGTTCGCGCACATTCTGTTCCGGCGCGATGAAGGGCTTGAATTTCGTTTCCGCCATAGCAATAGGTTTGGTCTTATCCCTAAATGTAAATGGGATTACGCAGATTGAAAAAGATTACGCAGATGGAACGCAGATTACGCAGAATGAAAAGATTACGCAGATGGTAGCCCATCTGCGTAATCCAAATAATCCATTAATCTGCGATCATTTTACGCCTTTCTCGGCCATGATCCGGTTGAGCCAGCGCAGAAGCAGGAAGCAAACGATGGCGGCGAAGAGGAGGAGGCAGAAGTTGAGTAGGAAGTAATTGGCCTTGTTGGTATAGTTGTCCCACATCGTGGCCAGCACGCCGGAAAGCTTGTTGCCAATGGAAGTGGACACGAACCAGCCGCCCATCATCAGCGACGTGATGCGCACGGGTGAGAGCTTGGAGACGATGGAAAGTCCCATGGGACTGAGCAGTAGCTCGCCGATGGTGATCACGCCATAACTGGAGATGAGCCACCAGGCGGAAGCTTTTTCCTGGCCATTGTTGGAGGCGTAGACGGCCGCCACCATTACCAGTGCGGAAAGCGCCGAGATAAAGAGGCCGAAGGCGATCTTGGTGGCCGTGGTCGGCTCCTTTCTCCGGCTTCGGAGGAAGGTAAAGAAAGCGATCACGAGGGGCGTGAGCACGATCACCCAGCCGGGATTGATCGACTGGCTCAGGTTCGTGGCCCAGAGGCTGACCGAGTTGCCGTCTTCCGGTTTGGCCGGCAGGTTGCGGAAATAGGGATGATAGTTGTATTCCTTCACTACCTTGCCTTCTTCCTTCTGCAGTCTGAACTGTTGATCATAGAGAGCGATCGAGTCTTTCTTATAAGCCAGGGGCTGCGACATCTTGAAGAAGTTGAACATCTTCTCCGTGGTGCCACTCACCGACCGGTCGGTATAGCGATCGGCCCAGGTGTTGAGCGCGGAACCATTCTGCTTGAATACGGCCCAGAAGAGGATCACCACCGCGAAGATGGCCAGCAGGGCAGCGATCGGTCGCTTGTCTTCCTTATTGGCCTTCGCATAAAGCGAGCCGTAGAAATAGATCACCGGGATACAGGCGAAGATGAAGGCATCGGTGGAATCGGAACCCACGAGGGTGCCAGGGATCAGCCAGCCGACAATGCCGGCTACCACAGCCGGGACGAAGATGAGCATCACGATCCGCGACATCGGCATGTCATTCTCGTTCACGGGCTTGAGCACATCAAAATCCCTGTAGTGCTTCGTGCCCCAGATAAAGATCCCCACGCCGATAAACATGCCGATACCCGCCGAGAGAAAGGCGTAGCCCCAGCCGTATTCCGAATAGAGCCAGGCCGAGATGAAATTGCAGATGAAGGCACCGATGTTGATGCCCATGTAAAAAATGTTGTAGCCATCATCCTTCTGTTTCACGTACTGCGGCGTGGAGTAAACATTACCCAGCAGGGTGGAGATATTCGGCTTGAAGAAGCCGTTGCCGATGATCACCAGGGTCATGGCCAGGTAAACGGCGGGGAGACTATGGATGAACATGAGGCAGTAGCCGATACCCATCAGGATGCCGCCGGCGATGATGGACTTCCGGTAACCGAGGTAGCGGTCGGCCAGCAGTCCGCCTACAAACGGCGTGAGGAACACGAGGGCGATGAAGGTTCCATAGAGATCGGCCGACTCGGCTTCCGTCATGGAGAAGCCCGCCTTCACGTCTTTCAGGTACAGGGTGAAGATGCCTACCATCAGGTAGTAGCCAAAGCGTTCCCACATCTCGGAGAAGAAAAGAAAGGGCAGGGCCCGGGGATGTTTTTTCCACATAGACAATCGTTATTCGAAGTGAAAAGGAGTTGGCTCTTCGCCAACTCCCTTATTATCGTTCTTATTTACAGGCTTGCAATCGTGAAATCTTCATCGAATGGAAGCCCCATTAGCTAATTAGCCAATTAGCTGATTAGCTAATTCTCTTACGCACTTCCCGTTTTCTCGCGCAGGATCGCGTTGAGCGATTTCAGGCGGGTGTAGATCAGCACACCGCAGACAAAAGCAGCGATCACGAGGATGAGGAAGAACATTTTCTTATCGGTAAAATCATTCCAGCTCGAGGTCATGAGGCCGGCGATCTTGCCGCCAATGGAGGTCGACAGGAACCATCCGCCCATGAGCAGGGCTGTAAGGCGGGCAGGCGCCAGCTTCGACACCAGCGAGAGGCCGATCGGGCTGAGGAAGATCTCGGAAATCGTGAAGACGAAATAGGTGCCCCAGAGCCAGAGCGGAGAGGTCTTGTACCCGTAGATCGAGGGCACCGACATCACGGCCAGCACCATCACCAGGGCCGAGAGGCCGGCAATGAAGAGGGCCATGGCGAACTTCGAGGCCGTGGTCGGCTCTTTTCCGCGCTTGCGCAGGTAGTTGAACAGGGGCACGAAGAGCAGGGTGAGCAGAACGATGAACAGGGGGTTGATCGACTGGAACAGCTCCGTGTTGGCCAGTTTCTGGTCGCCATTGGGACGGTCGGCGGCCGGCACGTTATCGTAATACTTATCGGGGCCCGGCACCTGCACGATCTTCGAAGCGGTGTCGACCCGCTGTCCGGCAGCAGTAATACCATAAATGACCGTATCGCTCCTCTCCTTTCCGTCGACTGCCGATACGGTGATCACCGTGTCTTTCCGCATGATCCTGGTCGTATCCTGAACGCCTTCGAGGTATTGATTCACGCTGTCGCGGAGACGAGGACGGTCGTTAACGGTCTGGAGGAAGCCCAGGGTACCGGCCACGCGTTCCGAGGTTGCGGATACGCTGCGGTCGGTATGTTTTTCCGCCCAGAGGGTAAGGCCGGTGGAGTTCTGGTTGTAGATGGTCCAGAAGGCGATGGCCATGGTGAAGATGAAGAGCAGGGAGCCGATGGCGCGCTTGTCCTGGCCCTTGGCTTTTACGTATAAGGAAACGTAGAAAGCAACAACCGGGATACAGGCGAAGAAGAAGGCGTCGGTGGCCTGGGAACCCATCAACGGACTGCCGAAGATGGCCTTGGGCAGGAACCAGCCGATAAGGGCCGCGATGATGGCCGGTCCGAATACGAGGCCGAAGATCTTGCCGGTAGGCATGTCTTCCGCCTGCACGGGCTTCTTCACATCGCCTTCCCGTACATTCTTCAGGTTGGCGGCGAGCACGAAGAGGCCGATGATCAGGCCTACGCCGGCGGCAGCGAAAGCCCAGCCCCAGCCATATTCGTTACGGAGGTAGGCGGCCACGAAGTTGCAGACGAAGGCACCGATGTTGATGCCCATGTAGAAGATGTTATAAGCGTTGTCCTTCAGCGGCTGTAGCTCCTTGCGGTTGTAGATATTACCCAGCAGCGTGGAGATATTGGGCTTGAAGAAGCCGTTGCCCACGATGATGAGCGCAAGTGCGATCACCAGTGCGGTGTTGCCCGGGATGGCCATCACCAGGTAACCGGCGGCCATCAGGCTGCCCCCGAGGAAAATTGATTTGATATAACCCAGGTGCCGGTCGGCCAGCAAGCCACCGATAAAGGGTGTGAGGTAAACGAGGGCGATGAAGGAGCCTACGACGTCGGCACTGAGTTCTTCAGTATAGCCCATACCGCCATTGGCTGTTGAATCTTTAAGGTAGAGAAGGAGAATGCCCACCATCAGGTAGTACGCGAATCGTTCCCACATTTCCACTAAGAACAGGGCATACAAAGCCTTGGGATGCCTAGCTTGCTGGACAGGTTGTTCCATGAATCAGGTTTTGATGAAATGAATCTTGACCGCCCAAAATAAAGAAATTATGGTTCGCAGTAAGAAATGGTATGGTCTTTAACAATCTTACCGATATTCGCGACGCACATCCGAAATCACATGAATATACTCTTGCTGGGTTCCGGCGGCAGGGAACACGCCCTCGCCTGGAAGCTCACTCAAAGCCCTGATTGTTCGAAGCTGTTCATTGCCCCGGGCAATGCCGGCACGGCGCAACTGGGTACCAACCTGCCCTTTACCGTGAACGATTTTGATGCCATCGAAGCTGCCTGCCGGACCGAAGCCATTGACCTGGTGATCGTTGGTCCCGAGGAGCCGCTGGTGAATGGGATCGTGGACCGGCTGAAGACGGCCGAGGGTCTTTCCAGCCTACAGGTTATCGGCCCTTCCAGAGACGCCGCGCAACTCGAAGGCAGCAAGGCTTTCGCCAAGGCCTTTATGGAGCGCCATGGCATTCCTACGGCCGCCTACCGCGAATTCACCGCCGAAAATTTCGAAGAGGGCCTCGACTATATCAAGCAACATCCCCTGCCCATCGTGCTCAAGGCCGATGGACTGGCCGCCGGCAAGGGCGTGATCATCTGCCAGAACTATGTGGAGGCGATCGCCGAATTCGAGCTGATGATCCAGCGCTCCAAGTTCGGCGAGGCCGGCAAGCGCGTGGTGATCGAGCAGTTCCTCGAAGGCATCGAGCTATCGGTTTTCGTGCTCACCGATGGAAAGAACTACCTCCAGCTTCCTGAAGCCAAAGACTATAAGCAAATCGGCGAAGGCAACAAAGGACTGAACACCGGCGGCATGGGCGCGATCTCGCCCGTTCCTTTTGCCGACGCGGCTTTCCTCGAGAAAGTCACGAAGCGCATCATCGAGCCCACAGTAAACGGGTTGCAGAAAGATGGGCTCGAATACCGGGGCTTCATTTTCTTCGGCCTGATCTGCTGCGGCGAGGATCCGTTCGTGATCGAATACAACTGCCGTATGGGCGATCCGGAAACCGAAGTGGTTGTTCCCCGCATCCAGGGCGACCTGGTGGAGCTGCTCCACGCTACTGCTAGCGGTGCGTTGGCGGGTAAAGAGCTGAAGATCGACCCACGCTTCTCCACAACGATCGTTGCGGTGAGCGGCGGCTATCCCAACGACTACGAAAAAGGACTTCCCATCACGGGGCTCAACAAGCCGCCCGCCGACTGCTACCTCTTTCACATGGGAACGAAGCAGGATGGCGAGCAGGTGGTGACCAATGGCGGACGCGTACTCTGCGCCACCGCCCTCGCGCCTACGATGAAAGAGGCCCTGCAGCTCTCCCGCGACCTGGTGGACGAGATCGATTACGAGGACAAGTATTACCGCAGCGATATCGGCTTTGAGTTCACGAACTGATCACCCAGCACAACCCTTGCGTTATGGCAGATGTACATTACCACGACTACCTCGAGCTTGACAAGATCCTGAATGCCCAGCATCCGGAGAGCGATAAACACGAGGCTTCGGCCCATGATGAGATGTTGTTCATCATCATCCACCAGGCCTATGAACTCTGGTTCAAGCAGCTCCATCATGAAGCCGATTCCTGCGTGGCCATCATGCAAAAGCCTTCGCTGAATGATAATTCGCCCGAGCTGCAAACGGTGGTGCATCGCCTCAACCGGATGACGGTCATCCTCCGCGTGCTCATCCAGCAGATCGACATCCTGGAGACGATGACGCCCATGGATTTCCTGGATTTCCGCGATATGCTGCGTCCCGCATCCGGGTTCCAGAGCTGGCAGTTCAAAATGCTGGAAGCCAAGCTGGGACTGAAATTCGAGTACCGCCATGGAAAGGAATACTACACGGCCTTCCTGCGCCCCGAGCATGTGGAGATGATCAAGCAGGCCGAAGGCAGTCACTCTTTCCTGCAGCTGGTGAACGACTGGCTTGAGCGCATGCCGCTCTTCGATGACCAGAAGCTCTGGGAAGGCATTGCCGACACCGAAGCCGTACATCATCCCTTCTGGAAAGAATACAAGGCACTTTATACTCATTCGCTTGCCGAAGCCGAGAAGAACAACCTCGATGTTTTCGACGAAGTGTTTTTCCAGCACCAGGAAACACACTACACCCTCTCGGCCAAGGCCAACCGGGCCGCGCTTTTCATCATGCTCTACCGCGGCTACCCGCTGCTGCAACTGCCCTTCCAGCTCCTCAACAACCTGCTGGAAATCGACGAGCAGCTGAGCACCTGGCGCCACCGCCACATGAACATGGTGCACCGTATGATCGGCACCCGCATCGGAACCGGTGGCTCCTCCGGCAAGGACTATCTGAAGTCCGCCGCCGACAAACATTACATCTTCAAGGAGATCGCCCAACTCACGTCCTTCCTCATGGAGCGCCGCCGCCTCCCCCAACTGCCTAAAGAGGTGGAGCGGGCATTGGGCTTCGCGGGGTAACTCGCTTCGCTCGTTTTTTACATTCGCGCAGAGGCGCAGAGGACGCGAAGGCCGAATTCAAACGTCAATTCAATGTTGCTTAGTTCAGTTATGATTTCCTAACAAAAGTCATCCTCTGCGCACTCCGCGCCTCTGCGCGAAATTTCACCATGAGCAAAGCGAATGACTAAGGCCGCTTGTAAACAGGTGTTTTAATATCGTGGTAGAACATGAAGGTCCAGCCTTCGTCATTGCCCTGTTGCCACCATTGCTGGCGGAGCTGCATGGCGAGGTCGGGGTTGAAGTCGTACTTGGTTTTGTAACGGACTTTCATCTGCTGCAGCTGGGGGGCATCATCGCCGCCGAAGAAGAAGATCTCTTCGCCTTCGGTGATCCAGAACGGCAAGCCGCCC
>CBHWDR010000037.1:0-12486 GCA_966112575.1 uncultured Chitinophagales bacterium | reverse complement strand
GCCCGTCGTGTGCGAGTAGCCGAAGATGCCGCCCACGGCCGTGGCCTGCGGGTTCGACTCATGGCAATTGCCAAATAATTCCTGCTTGCAGAACGGACAGGAACCACAGGCGATGTTGAAGGGCACCAGCACGTGGTCTCCCACCTTCAGGTTCTGTACTTCCGGACCAACCTCTTCCACGACACCGGTGAATTCATGCCCGAAGGTCATGCCGACGCGGGTGTCGGGTACGAGTCCGTGGTAAAGGTGCAGGTCGGATCCGCAAATGCAGGATCGCGTAACACGCACGATGGCATCCTGGGGATGCAGTATTTCGGGGGTTGCTTTGTCCTTGTCCAGACGCACCCGGAAGGGACCCCGGTAATTCATGGCCAGCATAATTCGTACTCCTTTCGTTTTAATTAGTCAAAGAATCAATGGCACTTAAGTGGAATGGGACCGGGCAGGATGTATCGACTCCGGAAAAAAATGTGCCACCCGTCATCCAGGGAAGGAAGTTGCGTCCAGACCTTGTTGAAACTTGTGCAACTATTGCGTGCTCATCAGCGTAATCTGCTATATCCATTCATCTGCGTTTATTTTTGCTGCCATGGAATATTTCAAGCGGCTGGCCGAATTGATGAAGATCGAGAAAGATGAAGACCGTCGTTCCTTCCAGGCCCTGGCCGAGTCCGTGCCGCTCACCGAGCGCCGCGCCAATGGCTTGGCCTGGTACCCGATCGCCATTCGCGATACCGAAATGACGCGCGGTGACTACCTGGTAGTAGAAGTGGAACGCACCACCAACCAGGACCTCGTGCATCAGTTCCGCTTCGGTGCTTCGGTAGCTCTTTTCTCCAACCACGATGCGAAAGCGGATCGGATCGAGGGCGTGATCGCACACCTCAGCGGCAACCGCATGAAGATCACCCTGCGTACCGATGAGCTCCCCGATTGGTGCCGTGATGGAAAGCTGGGCGTGGATGCAGTTTTTGATGAAGCAAGTTATTCGGAGATGGAACAGGCTTTACGCATCGCCACTACCGTATCGGAAAAGCGGGATGAAGGCCGTTTGATCCGGATCCTCACCGGCATGGAAGCGCCCACATTCAACGAACGACAACAGTCCCTGCCATATTCCCGCCTGAACGAAAAACAGGCGGAGGCGGCCCAGCGCATCCTTGCTGCCAATGAGCTTGCCATTGTGCATGGCCCTCCAGGCACGGGTAAGACAACGACCCTGGTAGATGCGATCGTTGCCCTCAGAAAAGAGCATGGCCAGGTGCTGGTAACAGCGCCCAGCAATGCCGCCGTTGACCTTCTTGCCGAGCGGCTTTCAGAAGCAGGCCTCAACGTGGTACGGGTGGGCAACCCGGTACGCGTGTCCGAACGGCTGCAGGCGCTTACGCTTGATGAAAAGATCAGCAGCCATGTTCAGGCAAAGGAGATCCGGAGACTGAAGAAGCAGGCAGCGGAGTACCGCGACCTGGCGCATAAATACAAGCGGCAGTTCGGCAGGGAAGAGCGTGACCAACGAAAGGCCCTGCTCGCAGAAGCGCGCAACATCCTGAAAGATGTGGAGGTCACGGAGCAGTATATCATCGATGATGTGCTCGGCCGCGCCGATGTGATCACGGCCACGCTCGTCGGTGCCAACCACTACACGGTACGGGGGCGCCGATACGAAGTGCTGGTGATTGACGAAGCCGGGCAGTCGCTCGAACCTGCCTGCTGGATCCCCATCCTAAAGGCCCGCAAACTGGTGTTGGCAGGAGATCATTGCCAGCTGCCCCCGACGATCAAGTCTTTTGAAGCCGCCAAACAGGGGCTGGAAAAAACACTGCTCGAAAAACTGGTGGCGGCACACCCGCAATCGGTGGTGCTGCTCGAAGAGCAATACCGCATGAATGAAGCGATCATGGGTTTTTCTTCCCGGGAATTTTATGAAGGAAAGCTCAAAGCTCACGAACGCGTTGCACATCACCTCCTTTTCGAAGGCGACGAGCCACTCGTCTTTATCGATACGGCGGGGTGCGGCTACGAAGAGCAATGGGAGGGGACCGGTATCCGCAATGAAGAAGAAGCGCTCTTCCTCCTGAAACATCTCGGCGCTTTGATCGAGCAATACGACAATCGCTTACCCGGCGCACCAACACCCACCGTAGCCGTGATCGCTCCCTACAAACGGCAGGTGGAAACTCTGCGCGAACGCCTCGCGGGGCTACCCGTGGCGGATCGGCTGGGCGCCTCCTTATCGGTGAATACGATCGACTCCTTTCAAGGACAGGAACGGGACCTGGTCTACATCAGTCTCACCCGCAGCAACAGCGACAATACGATCGGCTTTCTTTCCGAAGTGCGGCGAATGAACGTAGCGATGACCCGTGCCCGGAAAAAACTGGTAGTGATCGGTGATAGCGCCACGCTGTCCCAGTTCCCGTTTTACGCCGACTTCATCGAGTATGCGCAGGAGGTCGGAGGTTATCACAGCGCCTGGGAGTTTATGGATCAGTAATGATCACTGATCCATTCCATACACATCCTCGCGGAAGTTCAGCTGTCCTTCCTGGTCCACCCATGCAGTGAAATAAGTGATCGCAACCGGAACAGGGGCGGAAAGATCGACACGTTGTTCTTTACCGCTGTTCATCGCCTGCTCAATTTGCGAAGCGCTCCATTGGGGTTGCTGGCGAAGCAGGTACTCGGCGAGCTTTGCCGGCTCGGCAAGGCGGATGCAGCCATGCGAGAAAGCGCGCTTCTTGAGGCTGAACAGCGACTTGGCCGGCGTATCGTGGAGATAGATATTGTGGCTGTTGGGGAAGACGAACTTTACCCGGCCCAAAGAATTCTTTGCTCCCGGCTTTTGCCGGATCTTGGGAAGTCCATCCTCCGTTCCGGTTTTCTCGTAGCCATTGTTCCGTAAGTAAAAAGGATTGCGGCGCATAGCAGGCAGAATCTCCTCAGCCACGATCGTGGGCGGCACGTTCCAGTATGGGCTGAAGACAAGGTACTGGATTTCGTCACTGAAAAGCACCGTCTTATTATCTAGAGAACCGACCACGATGTTCATGTCGAATACCTGCTGGTTGTTCTCGTAAACATGCAGTTTATATTCCGGCACATTCGCCACCAGCCAAGTGCCCCCGGCAGGCTGCTTCAGCTGCTGCAACCGGCCAAGGTTGGCGTGGATCTGCGCGATCCGCTTTTCCACCGGGATGTTGAGTTGCTTCACCAGGGCGGCATCGACCACGCCGTTTTCCGTAAAGCCGAACCTTCGTTGCAGCTTCTGTACGGCTTGCGCAAGCTCCTCGGTGAACACATCGGTTTTGTCGTTCTCGGCCAGGTCGCCCGAACGGTACAGGCGGTACTTGATCTGGACCACTGCCGGCGCCTTCTGTCCTTTCTGGTAAAATTTCTGTTTGGCCTGGATCGTTCCCCAGCCGCCGCTGCCCGCTACTTCGGTCAATCGGTCAAGCTGCTTTTGAAGGAGGCTGGCCTGTGCGGGCCATTCAACGGGAGGCGCCGCTTGCAGGTTGTTTATGAAGCTAAATACGAGTACAAGGCAGGCGATGGTGCCCATTCGTTTCATCAGGGTTCCTGTTTTCATACTACACGTTTTCGTTTGCACACAAGGGAGTGGCATTGCCAATTCCCCAGTTTTCGCTCAGGTGTAGATAAGCCAAAGTTCGTGCCGGTAGAAAGGCTATCAACTTAGCTGCTGCAGGAAAGCATCGAGCAACCGGCTTTCTGCCCTGCCCAGTCCGGGCGCTTTTGCAGGAACTCGTCGAACCGGTTGGAGTAGGGATCGCGAAGGGCTTCTTCAAGCTTGCGGAACAAGGTATCTTTTCCTTCGTTCTGGATTTCTTCGATCGCCTGGTGAAGCAGGTAATTGCGCAGGATGAACCGGGGATTCGCAGCGCGCATCGCACGCACGGTCTCTTCTTCCGTCCGGCTGTTGCTCGCCCTGCGTTCTAAATACAGTTTCATCAGGCCGGTAAGGTCCTGCAACTGTGCTTTGGTGGGTTTTGTATAAAAGCTTCCTTCGAAATAACGCAGCACTTCTTCTTCGCTACCGAAGCTGCCGGGTACGTCGATCAGCAACTGGTAGAAGATGGTCATGTCTGGCTTGATCGAGGAAAGATTCTTTTCAAACCGCGCGATCAGCTTTCCATCTTCTTCCCGAAGCGCATCGAACCCGAGCTTCTGCGCCAGCATCCGGTAATAGGCCGTGATGAAAATTCCTTCATATTCTTTCAGCGCTTTTTCCAGTTCGGCTTCCGCTACCAGTGGCACCAGCGCTCCGGCCAGACAGGCCAGGTTCCACTGACCGATACCCGGCTGGTTGGTGAAGGCATAGCGTCGGCCGGGAAGATCGGTGGTATTCGGTGTGAAGTTCGGATCGTAGTCATCGAGAAAAGAATAAGGTCCATAGTCGATGGTGAGTCCGAGTATCGACATGTTGTCGGTGTTCATCACACCGTGCACAAAACCCACGCGCATCCATTCCACCATCAACAAAGCCGTGCGTTGCAGTACTTCTCGGAACCATTGCAACACCTTGTCCGCGCCGGTGATCTGCGGGTAATATTTTTCAATCGTCCAGTCGACCAGCATTTTTAGGTTGTCGAACTCCTTTTTCACGGCCAGGATCTCGTAATGGCCGAATCGGAGGAAGGTAGGAGCGACCCGGCAAACAATAGCGCCCGGCTCAAACGCGGGACGCCCGTCGTAGAACATGTCGCGCATCACCTGGTCGCCGGTGGCAACAAGGCTCAAGGCGCGTGTGGTAGGCACGCCCAGGTGATGCATCGCCTCGCTCATCAGGTACTCCCGTACCGAGGACCGCAGTACGGCCCTTCCATCAGCCCTGCGCGAGTAAGGCGTCGGGCCCGCGCCCTTCAGCTGCAATTCCTGGCTGCTGCCGTCCGGGGTGCGCAGTTCGCCCAGGGTGATGGCGCGGCCATCGCCCAGCTGGCCGGCCCAATTGCCAAACTGGTGCCCCCCATAGCGGGCCGAGTACGGCTGCATGCCGGCCGCAAGGCCGTTTCCGGCAAGCACGGCCACTTCCTGCGCATTGGCAGGCCGGGAGAGTCCCAGCTGCGCTCCCAGTTCCTCCGACCAGGCAAGCAACCGGGGCGCGGCAACCGGGGTCGGTTCCACCAGGCTATAAAAAACATCCGGCGTTTGCCGGGGCTGCAGGATCCGGCTTTCATCACCCGGAAAATTCCGCGTGAATGCATTCAGGTAGGAGGCGTTGAGCAGGTTTTGCATGATGATCCGTAAAGGTACAGGCGGATGGGTGCAAACCGGGTGCCGAAGGATCAGAAGAGGCTTAGTTGTTCCGTGGCAGGAGCGGCCTCGGGGAGCACGATCTGTGAAATGGGCGCTTCATTGCCGGTAACGAAAAACACATCCGTAGGTCCGAAGCGCGAAGCGATGGAGATATGCAGCTCTTCCGCATGGGGCGCAAAGAGGCCCGATACCAGCTCCGGCGTATTATTGTTGTTGGAGAGGTGGGTCAGCACCAGGTGGGTCATGAATTCGGGCCGGTGGGTGCGGAAGAGCTCGAGCGCCTGCTGGTTCGACAGGTGGCCATGGCCGCCCCGTATCCGGTTCTTGAGAAAGCGTGGGTAGTTGCCCCGCTCCAGCATCTCTTCATCGTAATTGGATTCGAGAAGGCAGGCATGACACTGCCGGAAATACCGGATCACCCGGTCGCAGGGCCGGCCGATATCGGTGAATACACCAACGGTAGCGCCCTTAAAACGGACCAGGAAAGAGATGGGATCGGCTGCATCATGGAATTTGGAGAAGGGGAGGACGCATAGCCCACCCACAAATACAGCTTCTTCCGGCTCCAGGTGCTGCTGCAGCGCGCGGTCGAGGTAGATCACCCCGCTGCCGAACGTAGCAGCCGTGCTGTACACCGGGAGGTGGTATTTATGCGCTACCGAGGTCAGCCCGCGGATGTGATCAGAATGTTCGTGGGAAATAAAAATGGCCTTCACTTTCTCCATGGCCAATCCGAGCTTCTTCATGCGGCGGTCGATCTCGCGACAGGAAATGCCTGCATCAATGAGGATCGCTTCCGTCTCATTGCCCACATAATAGCAGTTGCCGTTGCTCCCCGAATTCAGTGAAGTGACCTGTAGCGCCATATACCCAACAAAGAAACCGAACCTGCGCCAGACGGCACACAGTTCGGCCTAAAAAATTTAGCTAAAGCTGGAGGTTGGTAAAAGGGTAATAAGGTAATATGGTATTAGGAATTAGGGTATTAGGAATCAGGGAGAACAGTCCACCCAATACCTCAATACCTCAATACCTTAATACCCAATACCTCAATTCCCACTCACGCACGCTTGCGCTCCTTCAGCCCAACGACTTTTGACTTGCTTTTCAGCACCTCGTCGATGGCGGCTTTCAGATTTTTCAGCGTCAGCTCCTTGGGGAAGCGTTCATTGTTGATGAACAGGGTAGGAACCTCGGATACACCCAGCTTCAGGCCGTCCTTGAGGTCGTCCTGCACGAACCAGCCCCAGTCGGAGTTCATCAGGTTCTCGAGGAAGCGTTTATTGGTCACGCCCACTTCACGGGCATAGCTTTTCAGGCTGATCACACCCAGGTTCTGGCGGTGCTGGAGGAGGAGGCGGTGCATTTCCCAGAACTTGCCTTCCTGCGAAGCGCCGATTACGGCTTCGGCAGCTTTATGGGCTTTCTGGTGAACGCGGGTAAGCGGGAAATGGCGGAAGACGAACTTCAGCTGACCGTCATACTGCTCCAGGAGCTCGGCGATCACATCCGTAGCGCGGGCCGTGCCCTCGCTTTCGTAATCCCCGAACAGGGTGAAGTTCACCGGCGCCTTTGCCGTGCCTACGAATATTTCTTTGGAAGGAATAACAGGTATCTGTTCTTTGATTTGCTTCATGTCGGTTATTTAATTGGCAGAGAACGGTGGCAGGTCGGTAAACAAACCATCATTCGACGAATCGAGCACAAGATAGCGTTGTGCCCGTTCTGCTCGTCTTTTGGAAAAAACGGAACGTATTTCGGTCTCCAGCACACCTTCATTTTGACCGGTGTACGGCAGCAACATTACATCATTTATCAGGATCGGGAGCACCGCATCCAGTTTCCGGGCATCCACACCGGGGTCGGTCGTGTCCACCAGCACCAGGTCAAAGTACTGTTGATGCGCCAGCTCAATGGCGGCTTCATCTGTGCTAACTACCTGAACCTCAAACTGCTCGGTATGCAGGATCCAGGCACCTAAGGGCGTGAGGTCGTAACCGTTGGATACGACCAGGATCTGTTTTTTGTTCATGATTGTTCTTCTTTTTCTGCGGGAATTGAGCGATGGGAGGGTCCCAGGGAGCAATTCGGGCGGGAATGCCTAGGCAGGCAAATTCTGTGCGAGGGTGCTTTCCGGCCGCTTTGGCCGGATTTTCACCTGCCCGCCTGCCGAAGCGCGCGGAAGGCGTGACGGAAGGGCAGGAGAACCCGCTCCAACCTCCTGCCCTTCAAGAGTAACGGATCAGAAAGCACGGAGCAGGTTTACTTCTTCTTTGCAACCGAACTCTTCTTAGTTCCCTTCGTCCCGCTACCTGACTTCATTTTTTTGCTCGCTGCTTCCTGCTTTTTGCTCACCGCTGCCTTCTGCTTTTCCTTTTCGATCCGGATGTTCTCCCGGATCGTATCCCAATAATCCTTGCCATAATTCACCAGGATCTCGCCGCCGGCGGGGATGTCCTTGTAGGATTCGATATAGACCTGCTTTTTCTCGTTGACGTAGTTGCAGTTGTTGTTGATCCCCTTGATCTTCGATAGGCCGCGGGCATCATTGGCATAACGCGCCAGGTGCTCGGGCGTGGGAAGCGCATCGATCACGTGGTTGCGGTTCAGGAAATAGATGTAGCCATTGCTGCCATCCTTGTGATCCACGTCTTTCCAGGCCGACACATTGCCCTTGTACTCCACGATACGGGTACCCTTGGGAATGAATTTCTTCGTGAACAGGCCTTTGCCGGAATTGGGGATCTGCGAACGTTTAACCACCAACTGATCTTCGAGTAATGCCATTTGCTTTTGATTAGGGGCGTGAAGGTAAGGAAGTGCATCCAGTCCGATACGGGGCGCATTGCTTCCGGTGAGGATCACTAATTTCGTTCCATGCCCTTAAGATACTTCCTGCTTCTCTTCAGTTGTTGCCTGGCTTTGCTTTCCACATTTGCCCAGGACCGCTCCGAGCCCGCCATCGTGCCCCAGCCGGTTTCCGTCCAGTGGCAAGCTGCCAGGCGCGATTTCAACCTCGACCGGACCACCGCGATCGTATATGCAGAAGGGCTGCAGGACCAGGCAGCCTACCTGCGCAATGCGATCCGGAACCAGTGCGGGCTGGACCTTTCCCTGCGTCCCTATCGCCGCGACACGAAGAATGTCCTCATCCTTGCGCTGGACCAGGCGGAAGTGTTCGTTTCCCGACCGGAAGCGTATGCCCTCGATGTCAACCAGAACAATATCGGCATCCTCGCCATCGATCGGAAGGGCATCGTCCATGGCATTCAGACCCTCCTGCAGTTGCTTCCGCTCGGGAACCGGGAGCGGGTGGCCGTTCGCGGTGTGCTGGTCAACGACTACCCGCGCTTTGCCTACCGCGGCATGCACCTCGATGTGGTCCGGCATTTCTTCCCAGCCGATTACATTAAGAAATACATCGAATACCTCGCCTTCCACAAATTCAACACCTTTCACTGGCACCTGACCGACGACCAGGGATGGCGGGTGGAGATGCAGTCCTACCCCAAACTCAATACGGTCGGCTCCTGGCGCGCCGCCACGCTCATCGGGCACTTCAATGATAAACCCATCCGCTACGACTCTACCCGTTATGGAGGCTTTTACACCCGGGCAGAGATAAAGGACATTATTGCCTATGCCGACCTGCGGGGCATCACCATTATCCCGGAGATCGATATCCCCGGTCACAGCCGCGCGATCATTGCCGCTTACCCGGAGTTGGGCACCCGTCCCGATACCACCTGGCCTGTAGCTACCACCTGGGGCATGTACAACCGGCAGAACAACGTGCTGGCGCCGAAGCCGGAAACCTTTCGGTTCCTGGAAACCGTATTCGGAGAGATCGCTGAGCTCTTTCCTTCACCCTATGTGCATCTCGGCGGCGATGAATGCTCGAAGATCTGGTGGAAGGCCGATACGGCTACCCAGTCCTTCATGAAAGCGAAAGGTCTGAAAGATGAAGCAGCCCTGCAGACCTTGTTCATCCGTGAAGTGGCCGGTTACCTGAAAGCAAAAGGGAAGACGGTGATCGGGTGGCACGAGATCATGGAAGGTGAACTCGACCGCTCAACCGTGGTGATGAACTGGGCCAATGATAAGACCGCGATCCGGGCGGCTGCAAAAGGTTATTCCGTGATCATGACTCCGGAGGAGCCCATGTATTTCAATCATTACCCAACCAGAACCAACCGCGATTCCCTGGCGGCCCGGGGACGCACCACCCTCCGCATGGTGTATGAATATGACCCCGTTCCCAAAGACCTGCCGCTGGCGCAACAGGCATTGATCCTCGGCGGCCAGGGGAATGTCTGGACCGAGTATATCGCCTATCCATCCAAGGTGGATTACATGATCTTCCCGCGCATGACCGCACTGAGCGAAGTCCTCTGGTCGCCAAAAGAAAAACGCGACTTCAACGATTTCCTCCGCCGGGCGGAAAAATCGATGCTGCCGCGTTATCAGTTCTGGAACAGCCATTACCTGCCGCGTGATCTCTGGCTCGACGAGTAGGCGGGGTAGGCAGTAGGCAATAGGCAATAGGCAGTAGGCAAAAGGCAGAATGCGAAAAGCTGCTTAAAAATCTCCCGTCTCACGTCTCACCTCTCACGTCTCACCCTCTCACGTCTCACATCACGAACCTTCGTTCACACCGCCGTGCCACTGGTCCACCTGCTTCTCCTTGGCTTTTCGGAGCATGGTCTGGAGTTTGTTCACCGCGGAATCAACCGACTGCTCGAATTCAGGGCTGCTCTCCTTGATAAAATGGTCGTTGCCCGGCACTTCCAGCCGGATCTCGCAATAGGTATTCGGGGTGGCGCGGTCCGGTCCCAGAAAAAGGGTCACGTTCGCGCGCACGATATGATCATTAGGCCGGAGCTTGCTTAATTTCTCGCGGATATATTCTTCCAGCTGTTCACCTGCCTTAAATCCGAGCGATTGGATGATTACGTCCATATGATAATGATTTTAAAGGTCTAATACCATTATCATACCAAGAGAAACCCGCTTTAACCAAGTACATCCTTCACCGAACGCTGGATCGTCAGGCTCATTTTCTCCATGGGAAGGTCGTTGCTGTCCTTACCGAATGGGTCCTCGATCTCTTCGGCGATCACTTCCAGGGAGGCGAGCACATAGAAGACGAAAACCACCACCGGGATCACGAGGTAGCCGAGGCTGAAGACATAACCGAGCGGGAGCGTTAATATGTAAATGAAGATGAACTTTTTAATGAATCCGCTGTAACTAAAAGGGATGGGAGTGTTTTTTATCCGTTCACAGGCACCGCAGACATCCAGGAAGGTGCTTACATCCGTATTGATAAAGAGCAGCTGCTCCGCCGTGATCCGGCCTTCGCGCTGGAGCGCGAACAGTCGGCCCATCAGGAGGGAGGCTACCTGGCTGGGCGGGTGTTTGCTAGCATCCAGCTTTGCAAACTCGGGATGCGGCGCCTCGTCGAGCTCCCAGCGGATCTGTTCCGATTGGAGGTGCATGCGCAGGGTGTGCGCATACTGGGGGATGAGCTGGCAGAAGAACTTCCGGTCTTCGCGCGCCGATTCGGGAAGAATGGCGGCCAGCTTGACCGCCAGGTTGCGGGAGGCATTGACCAGGCTGCCCCATTGTCTCCGACCTTCCCACCAGCGGTCGTAAGCCGTATTGGTACGGAAAACGAGGAGCATGGAGATCGCAAAACCGAGCAGGTTGTGCAGGAGGGTCAGGTTGCGTACATGACTGGCCTGGGAAAGATGGAAGTATTCGAGCTCCAGCCAGGCGATCAGCCAGCTGTAACCGGCGATGACGAGGAGCAGCGGAAAAAGCTTGCGAAACGTATCGGCGCGGTGAAAGCCGAAAATGAAACGGATCCAGTCCTTGGGGTTATAGCTGATCATGAAGAGTTCTTCCTGCAAGTATAACCCAGAGCAGGCATAATATTTTAACCCGTCCAACCATGCGCCATGATGACCTTTGAACAATACCGCCGGCTGCCACAGGGATTACAGGCCGGGCACCTCTGGAAAGACGGTGTCTACCTGGAGCTCGTTCGGGAACAGGAAGACCTGAACGTAGAGCTCTATGCCCTCTACCAGTTTTATGTCGAGATCTTTTTCGATCGGGAATCGGGTGACCCCCTGATCCTGCGTCCCTTCAGCGATCCCGCGCTGCTGGAAGCCTACCTGGATAAAATTCCGATCAGCGGGGCGTTCGCGCTTCACTAGCGGCCAGGATGGGGATCGCTTCCTTTTACCCTTTAAGATATGGGGTTGTTGCACTTGTATCCCCATGGGATGCGCTCCCGGATAACCGGAAGATTCGTTCCCATAAAAAAGGCCCCCGATCGGGGGCCGTATAAGGCGTTTGAGTGTTACGGTTTAAGTCGTTTCATTGGACGGACGCCTTTGCTTTTCAAGGGATAGGACGGATAGGATAACAGGATTAAAAACGGGCTTTCGAAAGGATCGGATCTTGGTTTTTCAGGAAAAAGGAAGAAGTTGACTGATACTGGATTTTCGGTTGGTTTTTGGTAGGATTGGATTAGTTTCTTTCTGGACGGTTAGTTTTCAAAGGATGGGTTGGTCTTTCTTTTTGGTTTTTCTTTCGGAATTGGATCGCGGATCGCTCCGCTCTGTTTTCAAAGGATTGGTTGGTTTTGGCTTTTCTGGATACTGGACCGATTGATGTACTCAATCAACTTCTGACACAAAACTACACCGGTTGAGCATGCTGGACAATGGCAGAAATGCCCTAATTTTTGGCTATGGTTTTTACTTACGTATACGTAGATAGTCGATGAGCTCCCTGTATGCTTTACGATACAATCATTCGTAGAACTACGCATTACAGGGCTATTCTCCCTTCAGTACCGCCTTCTTCACAACTATTTAACCATTATTCGCAGTTGGGCTTGAGCGTCGTAGTTCCATCGGCTGAAATCCGCTCTGGATAAGGGTTTGGTAGATTTTGGACCGGTTTAGGAACAAGGGAATCTTTCCATATTTAACTTCTCTACGCAGGGCACGCTCAGTAGTTTTGCACTATCAGAAACTAAGGTGTAGGCCTTAGTATTAATCACCCGTTTTCCCCCGATCATCGTTATGAATCAAACCAAGCATACCAGCAGCATTGCCCCGAATTACCGCTTTGTGGCCCCAAACGACACCCAGCGTGTGGAAACCGAAAAGAAGAAGGCTGCATCGGATGTTTCACTGAGCG
>CBHWDR010000036.1:0-12600 GCA_966112575.1 uncultured Chitinophagales bacterium | reverse complement strand
GGCAACATCGACCTGGGCATCACCCAGCATGCGCTTCGGGCGCTCAACGTGGACGAGCATGGCCTCGATGATATGGACAACCGCATCCTTTCCACCATCGTGGAGAAGTTCAAGGGCGGACCCGTTGGCCTCAACACGATCTCTACTGCTGTAGGCGAGGAGTCGGGTACCATCGAAGAAGTGTATGAACCCTTCCTGATCCAGGAAGGGTTCCTGATGCGTACGCCCAGGGGAAGGGAAGCAACCCCGAAAGCCTATGCCCACCTCGGGAAGACGCCGCCCATGGCCGGCGGTTCCGGAACACTTTTCCAGATCTGATGCTTATTTTGGTGCCCATGCGGCACCTTTTCTTTTTCCTGCTCTCCACCCTCGTACTCACCGCCTGCAGTTCGAACCAGGCGCCCAAGGTGCGGCTCGACCGGGTATGGATCCATACCTCCCTGCAATCGCGGGATCTCGATCTGGAGAATGAGCGGAAGTATGGCGGGACCACCGAATACCTTTTCGACAACGGCAATTTTATCGACCTGCAACCCGATGGTTCATTTGCCAGTTACCTCACTGCATTCACCTCCGGCAAATGGACGAAAGAAGCCGGTGCACTCGTGCTCACCGACCCGGCAGGCCGGAAGCTCGAGTTGAAGATCGAAGAGCTGAACGAAAAAGAGCTCATCGTGCGCAACCTCAGGAACAACCGCATTTATCGCTTCGATGGTTATCCAAACGACTTCGCCTCGCCGGCGGAAAATCCTTTTTCAGCGGTTAACCAGCAGTGGCGCCTCCATCCGGACCATAATGAGTCAGACGCGGAGATCACCACCCGCCTGAAGGACCATTTCCGGTTCTGGGAGTGCTTCTACGAGTGGAAGTCGGCGAACGGGATCAAAAACATCGAAGCGAGCAATATCACCAGTGTGCTCGAGTTGTATGGTAATGGCTTCAAGGTCCGTTATTGGTCGGACCAATACCCCGACTGGAAGAACAATTTCTACGACACTACCGACTGCTGGCGCGCCTACGAGAAAGTACATTATTTCGTGGCCAGCGGAAAGGTGAAGTTCCCAAAGACCAAGAACTACGACGAAGGCTTTGTGCAGGTGTTCCGGAAAATGCAGGAAGGAATGGGAGGAGAGAGTAAAGAATAAAGAACAAGGAACAAGGAATATTGTAGTATTGAGGTATTGAGGTATTGAGGTATTGAGGTATTGAGGTATTGAGTAAATTTTTTAAAGTACGATAGGATTCCAATGGATGGAACAAGGTTCTGTTCAGATGGCGTTCTGCCCCATCGGGGCGGAATAGTGGTAGCCCAGTGTCCCGACTGTTCGGGACAGCCCTGGGAACCGAAACGATATGGATTTTATGTGCCCCATCGGGGCGCAACCTGCGCCAAGGCACGTAGGCCAAAAAAGCCCCCATCGGCTGAAGGGGGCTTTTTTGTTGCTTTCTGCTGACCGCAAAGCGGTCATCTGCTCGCTGCTCATGCATGCACTACCAGGCGGAAACCGTTGCCGTGGATGTTCACGATCTCGATTTGCGGGTCGTCTTTCAGGTATTTGCGGAGCTTGGCGATATAAACGTCCATCGAGCGGCCGTTGAAATAGGTGTCGGAGCCCCAGATGCGCTTCAGGGCCTGTTCGCGGGGGAGCAGGTCGTTGAGGTGCTCGCAGAGCATTTTCAGCAGCTCGTTCTCTTTGGGCGAGAGCGTCTGTGTCTTGCCGCCGTGGGAGAGCTCGCGGAGCTTGGGATTGAAATGATAGGAGGCCAGGTCGTATTCGCGGTTCTCGGCCTCGCGGTTGAGCTCCTCGTTGCGCTTGAGGATGGCTTTGATCTTATGCAGCAGCACTTCCGAATCGAAGGGCTTGGTGATATAATCATCGGCTCCGAGCTTATAACCTTGGATGATGTCTTCCTTCATGGTCTTGGCCGAGAGGAAGAACAGGGGCACGTCGGGGTTGATATCGCGGATCTCTTCAGCCAGCGTGAAGCCGTCCATGTTGGGCATCATCACATCGAGCAGGCAGAGGTCGAATTGCTCCCGCTGAAAGGCGGCCAGGCCCAGGCGGCCGTCGCGCTCCAGGGTCACATCGTAATCGTTGAGCTCGAGGTAATTCTTCAGAACAGAGCCGAGGTTAGGGTCATCTTCGCAAAGGAGCACTTTCGCTTTCTTATCTGCCATGGCTATTCGGGTTTAGTTTATACGCTAAAATTACGGGATCATGGAATATTACCGATGATCGGGCTTATTGCGGGCACGGAGGGTGGTTTGTTCCCGGATCCCTGTTTCCGGCACTGGCCGCGTTGAACGAGCCAGTAGCGGCCTCTGCAGCGTTTTCGCTCCGGAAAGGGACCGGTACGGCAGTAATGTTAAAAAATCGGACCCAGCCTTTTGCGGCCCGCCGGAAACAGGACCGCCGGTCAGCGACCGGCGATCAATAAGCTTATATGTCCTGGTTCACGCTAGGCGACCGCCTGCCGGCAAAGCGTAAAATGATTCTGTACCCGTGTTACGAGGTCATTATAATCAAAAGGCTTTTGCATGAAATCGTCGGCATGCGCATAGCGGACCATGGAAGGATTGGCATCTTCACCCGACATCATGATCACGCGGATCGTTGCGGTTTCCGGGTCATTCTTCAACTGGTTGCAGAAGGTATAGCCGTCTTTGTCCGACAGGCATACGTCCATAAGAATAAGTACCGGCTTATGCACGCGGATCTTCAAAACGGCTTCTTCTACCGATGATGCGAGGATGGTTTCATAGCCTTGTCCTTTCAGGATGATCTGCACGATCTGGAGCAGATCGCGGTTGTCATCGAGTAGGAGGATTTTTAATGGATTTAACACGGCCTTGAGCTTTCGCCCTCCTATTCAAATACCCTTCCAAACTCAAAAAACGGGGAAAAATTATCGTTGAATGGCCCTTAAAGGCCGGCGCACAGGCGCAAAAGCTCGTGTATCTGGCTTTTAAAAGCGCCGTAGTCGTAAGGCTTGGAAATGAAGTGAACGCCCTGCTCTTCGAACCAGGCGCGGTGCTCCTTGTTGGTAGACGTGGTAAATAAAACAATGGGCACCGTGGCCAGTTCGGGCATTTCGCGGATCCGCGACACGGCCTGCTTGCCATCCATCTTCGGCATGTTCATGTCCATGATCACCAGGCAGGGCAGGGCATCTGTTTCCACCGCTTTTTGCAGGATCTGCAGCGCCTCGAAGCCATTTTGTGCCTCCGCGATCGCAAAGGGATGCGACTGGCCGGCAATGGCCTCCCGGATGAACAGCAGATCGTCTTCATCGTCATCGACACAAAGTATGGTGCTGGTAAAGGCCATGCCTCGAAAATAAGGCCGGAGGGTTGAATAACGTGTACGTATTCCTACGGTGATTTTTGATGGATTTACGATGGAAAACGCGGCCGGCCGAAGGCCGGAATAATGAATAAAGAATAAAAAACAAGGAATGTAGAGGTGATGAGCCTCTAGCCGAATGATGGTTCATCCCAAAAAGCCATTGGCAACCGTTAAGAAAAGATTGCTTTAAACTAATCTTTTGTGCCTTTGTGTCTTGGTGTCTCTGTGGTTCAAAAAAAGGCTAGAACAATGCTAAATGGCGCCCATTCTCGAATTCCCGCTTTCTCGAATTCGCTAATTCCCTAATTTTCCGTTTATGGCAAATGAAGCAGGATTTCTCGAAGCCGTAAAGGCAGGATATACCTTCAAGGGTGAATCGTTCAAGATCGGCAGGGCCATGCTCGAGGGCAAGGTGGTGGAGGGCGCCGACGTCATGCTGCCCCTGAAAACGATGAACCGCCACGGGCTGATCGCCGGTGCTACGGGCACGGGCAAGACCAAGTCGCTGCAGATGCTTGCCGAGGGCCTGAGTGACGCCTCGATACCCGTACTCCTCCTCGATATTAAAGGTGACCTCAGCGGCATCGCGGCCGCCGGAACGTCGAATGAAAAGATCGCCGAGCGCGAAAAGCTGCTCGACCTGGAATACAAGCCTACGGCCTATCCCGTGGAGCTGCTCACGCTGAGCGACAAGCCCGGCTTGCGCCTGCGGGCCACCGTGAGCGAATTCGGCCCGGTGCTCCTGAGCAAGATCCTCGGACTGAACGATACCCAGGGCGGCATCGTGGCCCTCATCTTCAAATACTGCGACGACAATAAGCTCCCGATCCTCGATCTGAAAGACTTCATCAAGGTCTTGCAATACGCGTCCAACGAAGGGAAAGAGGAACTCGAGAAAACCTATGGCAAGATCTCCACGACCTCTACCGGCACCATCCTGCGCAAGGTGATCGAACTGCAGCAGCAGGGGGCCGACAGTTTCTTCGGGGAGAAGAGCTTTGAAGTGGACGACCTGATGCGCATTGCCGACGATGGCCGCGGGGTGATCTCGATCCTGCGCGTGAGCGAAATGCAGGACCGGCCCAAGATGTTCTCCACGTTCATGCTGCAGCTGCTTGCCGAACTCTATGCCTCGGCCCCGGAAGAAGGCGACCTGGAGAAACCCAAGCTGGTACTCTTCATCGATGAAGCCCACCTCATTTTCAACGAGGCCTCCGAGGTGCTGTTGCAGCAGATCGAGACCGTGATCAAGTTGATCCGCTCCAAGGGCATCGGCGTTTTCTTCTGCACGCAGAACCCGATGGACGTGCCGCCGGCCGTGCTTTCGCAGCTGGGCCTGAAGATCCAGCATGCCCTGCGTGCCTTCACGGCTGCCGACCGCAAAACCATCAAGCAGGCTTCGGAAAACTATCCTGAGACGGAATACTATGATGTGGACGAGCTGCTGACCCAGCTGGGTATCGGCGAAGCCTTTGTGACCATGCTCAACGAAAAAGGTATCCCGACGCCGCTGGCGCACGTGATGGTTCGTCCGCCCCAGAGCCGCATGGACATCCTCAACGACGGCGAAGTGACTGCGCTGGTGGGCAGCTCGAAGCTTGCTACGAAATACAATACGCCGGTCGACTCGCACAGTGCTTACGAGATCCTCACCGAGAAGATCACGGCTGCCGAGCAGCGAAGCGCCGAGATCGAGCAGATGGAGGAGCAGGCAAAACAGGAAGCGAAGGAAGCGAAAGCCGCCTCCAAACGCGAGCCAAAGGAGAAGTCCATCCTCGACAACCCCATCGTCCGTTCCGCCGGCCGCACGGCCGCGACGATGATCACGCGTTCGCTCCTCGGCGTACTTGGTCTCGGCGGCAGCACGAGGCGCAAGAAATCGGGCTGGTTTTAGATCGCTGATCGCTGATGTGTAGATCGCTGATGTATTTTCAGATCAGAGATCCAAGGATCAGTGATTTCCTTCTGGCATAATCTTTTGGCCTTCCCGGTCATGAAGCAACAGCATGTGCCCCGGCCGGTGCCGCGGGAGATGGAGACCCTGGCCCGCTGGATGGACTCGCGATTCGTTATTCCCGGTACCAATTTCCGTTTCGGGCTCGACGGCATCCTCGGGCTGATCCCGGGCATCGGCGACCTGTCGACTTTTGCCGTTTCCGGTTACCTGGTATTGATCATGGCAAAGAATGGCGCGAGCGGTTACGTGCTGGCGCGGATGGTCTTCAATATCGTGATCGATGCCGCCCTCGGGGCCATTCCCATCATCGGCGACCTCTTCGATTTCGTACACAAGGCCAATGTGAAGAATATGCGGCTCGCGCAACGCTACTACACCGAAGGCCGCTACCGCGGCAGCGCGGGCAAAGTGATCGTTCCCCTTCTGCTTGCGCTTGGACTCATCTTCGCCGGCATTGTGTACGGGATCTACCGGCTGATCGTGTGGATCTTCTAATCGCTGATCTCGGGATCGCTGATCGCTGATTTAATTTTACTGCACTAGTTCTTGCTAGTTTTTCGGTGCAGCAATACGTTAGAAAAATTAGCTTCCGAAGCAGATCAGAGATTCGGACATCAGCGATCAGCGATTCAGCTTCAGTCTTCCGAGATCATCTACCGTCAGCTCATTTTCTTTTTGCAGGAACTCGATCACCTTCCAGGCTTTTTCTTTCTTCAGGAGGGGCATCCCTTCCAATAGCTGCCGGCCTGCGAGCGGTTGTGCCGACAAGCGTTGCCGTATATAAATCGAAAGGTTGTCGAATTCTTCGTTCGTCAGTTCGCCGTTCTTCCTGCGCAGGCAATTATCGCAGCTGCCGCAGTCCTTCGCGCCTTCGTCGCCGAAGTACCGGCTGATAAAGGCGCTTCGGCACTGTTCTGTTCGGACGTAGTCGATCAACCGGTTCAGGCGCAACACATAGCGATCCCTGCGCTTGAAATAGGGTTCTTTCCGGAACGTCCACTCCGCTTCCGATACCCGCTGCCGCAGGAAGATGAGTTGGGGGTCTTCGTTCTGCGGCGAGTAGGAGACCACACCGAAGGAAGCGATCTGCTGCAATTGGGCCTTGATCTCCGTTTCGTCCTTGCGCAGGGCTTTGGCGATCGTTCGTTCCTGGATGAATGCCGGGTAATCGAGGATGCCGCCATAGGTGCGGAGGAGGGTGGTCAGCAGCAGTTCGTGTACGTGATGTGCCTTGTAAAATTCTTCCAGGTTGCGTTTCGAGGTCGTGAACACGAGCGTGGACGGAGCGAAATTCTTTTCATTGTATTGCACCCATCCATCGCTTTCCAGGGCTTTCAGCGCATAGAGCGCGCGGTGTGCGTCGAGCTTGTATTTGCTGATAAACTCATCGAAGCGGAAGAGGTAGCTCCGGTATTCACCATTGTAAGTCGGGATCTGCAGGTAGTTGACGATGGCGCGATACAGGGCGCGGATCTCGTCGATCTCCGGAAAGCGCAGCGGCACTTGCTCTTTGAGTTCGCCGATATCGGGCTCGGTATATAGAAGTACGGCGTAGGCTTTCTTCCCATCGCGCCCGGCACGCCCGGCTTCCTGGTAATAGTTCTCCAGGCAGTCCGGTGCATCCATGTGCACTACGAGCCGTACGTCGGGCTTGTCGATGCCCATGCCAAAGGCATTGGTGCAGGCCATCACGCGCACACGGTTCTCGATCCAGTCCTTTTGCCGCTGGTTGCGTTCCTCGGTGCTCAGTCCTGCATGGTAGTAGCTTGCCGAGATCCCATGTGCCTGCAGGAGCTGCGCGATCTCCACGGTGCGGCGCCGGCTCTTGCCATAGACGATGGCCGTGCCCGGCACATTCTGGATGATCTCCACCAGCCTTGCCGACTTGGCTTCGGCGCGGAAGACCGAATAGGAGAGATTGGGCCGTTCGAAGGTCTGCCCGAAAATATTCGACTTTCCGAATTTCAATTGCGTGCAGATGTCCTGCTGGACTTCCTTGGTAGCCGAAGCCGTCAGTGCAAGCACGGGCACGTCGGGCAGTTCCTCGCGGAGGTTGGCGATCCTCAGGTAGGATGGACGGAAATCGTAGCCCCACTGGGAGATGCAATGCGCTTCGTCGATGGCGATGAGGTTGACGTTGAGCCCGGGCAGGTATTCGCGGAAGAGCGAAGTCTCCAGGCGTTCCGGCGAAACGTACAGGAATTTGAAATAGTCGTGCGTGGCATTCTTCAGCGTCTGGATCACATCGGCTTTCTTCATGCCCGAGTGGATGAGCAGGGCGGGGATATTGCGCTTTTTCAGGTTCTCCACCTGGTCTTTCATCAGGGCGATGAGCGGGGAGACCACGATGCAGATCCCTTCCTTCATCAGTGCCGGCAACTGGAAGCAGATCGACTTACCGCCGCCGGTAGGCAGGATGGCGAGCGTGTCCTTGCCCGAAGCGATCGAGTCGATGATGTCTTCCTGCATCGGGCGGAAGGCATCGTAGCCCCAGTACTGCTTCAGGATCTCTTGTGCACGGCTCATGCGGCAAGTTTAGCCCATTTCGGTGAAAGCGGGTGGTGATTTACACGTGGGAGACGGGTTTTTGCCACGGGGGTGCCGGCGCTTTGCTTGGCCGAAAAGCTGAGAAGGAGATAAGAAGACGGGTGAGTCAACCAGGCTTTGCTTCTTCTATGCTTTTACACGCGAGCGGATTACCGCTCTTCCAGCACCTGTGCCAGTCGCGCGGATAGTCCCTGCACCCGTTCTACCTGTTCCCCTGTTGCCAGTCCTACCTCAACGATGATGTCCACGGCGGCATCGATCACGGCGAGGGCCATGCGGGCGCTGCCCAGGGTTTTTTCCTGTTTTTTCTTTTTTTGAAAGGCGCTGCGGGCGATGAGGAAATGCAGCTCCAGCGCGGCTTTGCGGATGTACTCGGAAAAATGGGTCCCTTCCTCCGCCGGCAGGTCATGCGTCAGCGCGTAGCAGGCTGCAGTAAGCTGCTTGGAAAGCGAATAGCGCTTTAATTCGGGTAGGGAAGGAGGTTGGGGCATAGCCGAAGGCGAATGTAGGCTGAGGAAGGGAGAGTTCAAAGGTTATTGGAGTTATTAGGGATTGTGGGATTGAGGTATTAAGGGATTGGGGAATGTGGGTTGGGTAATCAAGCAAATGGTGTGGTGCACTACTAGCCCCGGGTCCCGAATAGTCGGGACAGCCCGGGGTAACAGTTCCCGATTCGGGCTACCTTCAACCAAATCTCGTTTATGAATTTCCGTTATCTCAAGCCCTTTGTGCCCTCGGGTGCTGATTTTGACAAGGCTCTCGAGTTTTTTGGCGCGCTTGGCTTCCGCACCGAGTGGCAGGTGCCGGGCATGGCCGGGCTGGAGCGCGAAGGCTGTGCCTTCATCCTGCAGTACTACGACGAGGCGCGTTTCGCCGAGAACTTCATGCTGAGCGTAGGCATCAGCGATGCACAGGCCTGGTACGAAGATCTGCAGGGCAAGGACCTGCCGGGCCGTTTCGGAGCCCGCGTTGCACCACCGAAGCAACAACCCTATGGGATCGAAGTGAATGTCATCGATCCGGCGGGTGTTTGCTGGCATTTCGTGCAGGAGTAGGGGCTTTCCGGCGCCTTTTCTCCAAACCTTGAAGGTTTATAAAACCTTCAAGGTTGCCGGATTTTCCCCTGATTTGCGGGGTTTTCTCCCCTTTCCCGGAAATTTTAAAGGCGCACGCGCGCGCGTAAACCTTCAAGGTTTATAAAACCTCGGAGGTTGTCTATCTTAAAGGAATGCTTCGCCTCCTGATCCTCCTCCTTCTTGGCCTTCCAGGCTCCCCTTCCCTGCCTCCCGCCGGGAAACGCGTCCTCTTCGTTTTTGCCCACCCCGACGATGAAGGCGCCATCGCACCCGTGCTGGCCAGTCTTGCCAGGAACCACCAGGTCACCGGCATCATCGCCACCGATGGCAAGGGTGGCACCCGCGTAGGCGGCACCGAGGGCGACTCCCTCGGCCGCATCCGCCGCATCGAAGGCACCTGCTCCTTCGCCGCACTGGGGCTGCAGCCACCGATCTACCTCGGCGTGGACCGCCTCGATACCCGCTACGGCGTCGGACCCTTCTTCCGGCAGTCGGCCTGGGCTAAAGACAGCATCGCCGCCATCATCCGCCGCCTCAACCCAGACCTGATCATCACCTTTGGTCCGGATGGCGACTCCGGCCATCCCGAGCACCGCGTGATCAGCAGCCTGGTCACCGAAGTGCTCCTCCGGGAAGGCTGGGCCGAACGCTACCCACTGTATTATTTACTCTGGACTAAAAAACAGGCCGATGTGCCCGGCGTGGATCAATCGATGTATGTCGATGAGCGCTACATTAATGTCCGGGTCCGCTACACGAAGGAAGATGAAGACCAGGCCGCCCGTGCCCTTCGTTGCCATCGCAGCCAGTTCACCGATGCCGAATTCGACGAGATGATCGAAACGGAAAGCAAGGACACCTCGAACACGATGTACTTCCGGAGATTCGTGGTGGCTAAAGGCGTTCGGGAGGGATTTTGGAAATAAGCTAATTTGAACCATGCAACGCCTTCTCCTCACCATCTGCTGTTTTTTGCTGGCTGCTTCCGGCTTCTCCCAAACCATCCGCAGCTGGACCGACCGCCATCAATCGGAGCTGCTCAACGAATTCCAGCAATTTCTTTCCATTCCTAATGTTGCGGCTGATACTTCAGGGCTTCGGCGTACCGCCGATTTTATCCTGGGCATGATGGAACAACGCGGCATCGGCAACCGGCAGTTGCTTCATGGTCGAACAAAGGGCATCGCACCCACTGTCTATGGCGAAGTGCTCGTGCCGGGCGCTACACGCACTCTGGTGTTCTATGCGCATTACGACGGGCAGCCGGTGAACCCGGCGCAGTGGACTACCGGCGCTGATCCCTTCACCCCGCTGTTGTTTAACGGCTCGTTGGCTGAAGGCGCAAAACGAGTGAGCATGCCGGCAGGCGACAAGCCATTACCCGACTCTTTCCGCATCTATGCCCGCGGCGCCTCCGACGACAAAGCCGGGATCATGGCCATCCTCAATGGCTATGCCGCGTTGGTGCAGAATGGCGGTAAACCTTCCTGCAACCTGAAGTTCTTTTTCGAGGGCGAAGAAGAAGCCGGCTCACCCCACCTGCAGGAGATCCTCGAAGTGAATAAGAACCTGCTCCGTTCCGACCTCTGGATCATCTGCGACGGACCGGTGCACCAGTCGGGACGCAAGCAGATCGTTTTCGGCGTGCGCGGCGATACGCATCTTTATCTCACGATGTACGGACCGCGGCGCCCGCTGCATTCGGGACATTATGGCAATTGGGCGCCCAATCCCGCCATGGAGCTGGTGAAACTGCTGTCGACAATGAAAGACCCGGCCGGAAGGGTGGCGATCAAGGATTTTTATGCCGATGTAAAACCACTTACGGCAGCGGAAAAGAAAGCACTGAAAGAAGTGCCTTCGGTAGATGCGCAAATGCGCGCAGAACTGGGCCTTGGAACTACCGAAATGAAGGGCTTATCTCTTGTCGAGGCCATCAACCAGCCTTCGCTCAATATCAACGGCATCTCCAGCGGGAATGTGGGCAAGCTGGCATCGAACCAGATCCCGACGCAGGCCTCGGCCGTGCTCGACCTGAGGCTGGTGCTGGGCAACGACTGGCGCCGGCAGCAGGACAAGGTGATCGCGCACATCAAAGCCCTGGGCTATCACGTGATCGATCACGAGCCGACCGATGAAGAGCGGTTGAACCATGCGAAGCTGATCCGCGTCGATCGCGACCTGGCAAGCTACAATGCCCAACGCACCCCTATCGATGATCCGCTGGCGCAGGAAGTGATCCGTGCGGTGCAGTCCACCACGAAGGAGAAGCTGGTGCTTCAGCCAACCATGGGTGGCTCCCTGCCCTTGTTTGTTTTTGAAACCGTGCTGCGCGCGAAAACGATCACGGTGCCCATCGCTAATCACGACAACAACCAGCACGCAGAGAATGAGAACATTCGACTAGGAAATTTGTGGAGCGGGATCGAGACCATGGTGAGTTTGATGTCCACTAATCGTTAACCGCCGAACCATGGTCTGGAAATGATGCTGAACGATCCACATAAGGAAGGCCGGTAGAATCTTACTCATTAACTAACTTAGCCTATGCCTTTATTTCGAGCGATTCTTATTATATGTTGCTTCCTGTTGCCTTGTGTATCGGAGGCACAATCTAAAGACAACGCTTATCAGTGCCTGCCCTGTGGCGCATCCTGTGATTCGGTTATGCATGCAGGGCCCGGTACCTGCGACCGTTGTCATATGGAACTGGTGAAGCGATCAACGGTTCGGTTTAAGATCGTGCAACCTTCGGCGCTCCAAGCCTACCTGAAAGCACATCCGGAGGTCGTACTTCTGGACGTTCGCACGCCGGAAGAATTTTCTGGTAACGCAGTGCCGAATTATGGTACGCTGCCTGGCGCCATCAATATACCGGTAGGGGAGTTGGCGAGGCGGATCGGGGAGCTGGAAAGTTACAAGCAGCGACCGATCCTGGTATTTTGTTCTCACTCGCATCGCAGTCCCCGTGCGGCCTGGATCCTTGGTCAGCATGGCTTCAGGGATGTGACCAATCTGTCCGGGGGAATGAGCGCAGTGAAGTAAGGCCATCTTTAACGGTCAACTGCTCACTCCACTTTCTTCCAGAACAGCCACACCGAATTCAGGGCCAGCACCACATCACTCAATCCCATGATGAGCGCACCGTAGGTAGGACCATATTCGCCAAGCAAACCGAAGGCGGCCACGGGGATGGCCACGAGGTTGTAAGCAAATGCCCAAAAGAGGTTGGTCTGTATGGTTTTGAACGTATGCCGGCCAAGGCCAAGCGCCGTTGGCAGTTTTTTCAATCCCGAATTCATCAGCACCACCTGCGCACTTTGCAGGGCCAGCTGCGAGGCTTCGCTCATCGATACCCCGATCGTGGCCTTTGCTAAGGCCGGCGCATCGTTGATGCCATCGCCGACCATTACCGTGGGTTGCTCTTTTGTCAGCCTTTCGATCTGCTCCAGCTTTTGTTCCGGTGTTTGTTCGGCGATCACCGTATCGATGCCCAGTTCTTTTGCCAGTTTTTCCGTGGTGGCCTGCCGGTCGCCGGAAAGCAGCACCGTGCGCACGCCCTGGCGGTGTAGGTAATTCACCACCTCCTTCGATTCGGCGCGTAGTTCATCCTCGAGGTCGATCCAGCCAATGAAGCTGCCGTTGCGGAGCACGTAGATATTATGCCCGCGCT
>CBHWDR010000035.1:0-12764 GCA_966112575.1 uncultured Chitinophagales bacterium | reverse complement strand
GGCACTGGAGCCCCAACTACAACTGGGATATGAACCTGCCGGTGAAGGGCTGGAACGAATGCCTGATCACGTATGCGCTGGCCGCTTCCTCGCCCAACTATTCGATCCCGAAAACCGTGTACGATAATGGCTGGGCCCAGAACGGCGCGATGCGCAACAACAACTTCTACTACAACATCCAGCTGCCCCTGGGCCCTGCCTATGGTGGTCCGCTGTTCTTTGCGCATTATTCCTTCCTCGGCATCAATCCCAGGAACCTGGTGGATGCCTATGCGAACTACGAAACGCAGAACGTGGCACATACCCGCATCAACTATGAATACTGCAAGGCCAACCCCGCCGGCAAGGCCGGTTACTCGGATGAGTGCTGGGGCCTCACCGCTTCGGATATTCCCAACGGCTATGGCGCGAGCTCACCTACGAACGACCGTGGCGTGATCGCACCAACGGCGGCACTTTCGTCCTTCCCCTACACCCCGGTGGAGTCGATGAAGGCGCTGAAATTCTTCTACTACAAGCTGGGCGACAAGCTCTGGGGACCTTACGGTTTCTATGATGCCTTCTCGATCCAGGACCAGTGGTTCGCTTCGTCCACACTGGCCATCGACCAGGGCCCGATCATCGTGATGATGGAGAACCATCGCAGCGGCCTGCTCTGGAACCTGTTCATGAGCTGTCCGGAAGTGAAGACCGGCATGCAAAGCCTTGGCTTTACCAGTCCGCATTTCTGATCTAAATTATTTTGATGAATCGCCCGATCCTTTTCGCCCTTCTCCTGTTTCTCGCCGGTTGCCATTCTGCAAAACAAACCCTTGTACGGATGAATGCCGATGACCAGCGGATCTTCGATGTGGTGCAACGCGCCACCTTCCAGTATTTCTGGGATGGGGCCGAGCCGGTCAGCGGGCTGGCCCGTGAGCGGGTGCACCTTGATGGGCACTATCCGCAACGCGATTCCTCGGTGGTCACCAGCGGGGGCAGCGGCTTCGGTGTGATGGCCATCCTCGTTGGCATCGAGCGCGGCTTCATCACCCGGCAGCAGGGCGTGGAACGGTTTGAGAAGATCCTCGCCTTCCTCGAGAAGGCCGATCGCTTCCATGGCGCCTGGCCGCATTGGTGGCAGGGAGAAACCGGCAAGGTGAAGCCCTTCAGCCGCAAAGACGATGGCGGCGACCTGGTGGAAACTTCGTTTATGATCCAGGGCCTGCTTTGCGTGCGCCAGTATTTTGCAGAAGGCGATGCGCGGGAGCAAGCCATCGCAGCACGGATCGACCAGCTCTGGAAAGAAGTCGATTTCAACTGGTACCGCAACGGCAAGAACGCGCTTTACTGGCATTGGAGCCCGAATTACAACTGGGATATGAACTTCCCCGTGAGCGGTTACAACGAATGCCTGATCATGTATGTGCTGGGCGCTTCCTCGCCCACGCACGGCGTGCCGGCCGAGGTCTATCATGAAGGCTGGGCGAAGAACGGGGCGATTCGGGATACCGTGACGAAATACGGCTACACGCTCACGCTGGGCCATAATGGCGCCCGCGAATACGGCGGTCCGCTGTTCTGGGCGCACTATTCCTACCTGGGCCTGGATCCCCGCGGGTTGAAAGATGCGTATGCCGATTACGGTGAGCAGAATACCAACCACACCCTGATCAACCGGGCCTGGTGCGTAGAGAATTCGCTGAACTGGAAAGGTTATGGTCCGCAGAGCTGGGGCCTTACCGCCAGCTACAGCATGCGCGGTTATGCCGGCCATGCGCCGGGCAAGGGGCGCGACCTGGGCGTGATCTCGCCCACGGCAGCGCTTTCCTCGATGCCTTATACGCCGCAATATTCGATGGAAGCGATGAAGCACTGGTACACCACGATGAAGGATTCCACGTTCGGGCAGTATGGCTTTTATGATGCGTTCAGCGAAACGGCCAGCTGGTATCCGAAGCGCTACCTCGCCATCGACCAGGGTCCGATCGTGGTGATGATGGAGAACTACCGAAGCGGCCTTTTGTGGAAGCTCTTCATGAGTTGTCCCGAGGTGCAGGCCGGCCTGAAGAAACTTGGCTTCACCAGTCCACATATCGATAAATGATTGGCACATGTTGAAGAATGCTGTCCTTGGTCTCCTGCTTGCTCTGGGTCTGCCGTCCGCAGCCCAGCAAAAAACCTATTGCAATCCCCTCAACATCGATTACGGCTATACGCCTATTCCCAATTTCGCCAGCTGGGGCCGGCATCGCGCCACGGCCGACCCGGTGATCGTCAACTACAAGGGCGACTATTACCTCTTCAGCACCAACCAGCAGGGTTATTGGTGGAGCAGCGACCTTGCCGAATGGAAATTCGTATCGCGCAAATTCCTGCGTCCCTGGAACACGGGCACCTACGACGACCTCTGCGCGCCGGCCGTGGGCATCATCGGCGATACCATGATCGTTTTCGGCTCTACCTATACCCGCAATTTCTCCATCTGGATGAGCACCGACCCCAAGGCCAATGAATGGAAGCCGCTCGTGGATTCCTTCGACATCGGCGGCTGGGATCCTTCCTTCTTCACCGACAACGATGGAAAGCTCTATATGTATAATGGCAGCTCGAATCGCTATCCAATGTATGGCGTGGAGCTCAACCGGCAGACCATGCAGCCCATCGGCACCCGGAAAGAGATGTACTTCCTCGAGCCATGGCGCTTCGGCTGGCAGCGCTTCGGTGAGCACATGGACAATACCTTTCTTGATCCCTTCATCGAAGGCTCGCATATGACCCGCTACAAGAACCGCTACTACCTGCAGTACGGCGCACCGGGCACGGAGTTCAGTGGTTATGCCGACGGCCTCATGGTAGGCGATCATCCGCTTGGTCCCTTTGCTGCCGTCTCCGACCCGCTGAGCATGAAGCTGGGCGGCTTCGAGCGGGGCGCCGGCCATGGCGCCACCTTCCAGGACCGCGACGGCGCCTGGTGGCATGTGGCCACCACGGTGGTTTCCGTGAAAAATACTTTTGAGCGGCGTATTGCGCTTTGGCCTACCGGCTTCGATCAAGACGATGTGATGTGGTGCAACACGGCTTTTGGCGATTACCCGCATTACCTGCCGGCAGCTGTAGACCGCAGCCGGCCCAGCACCTATGCGGGTTCGAAATACTTCACCGGCTGGATGCTGCTCAACTATAACAAGCCGGTGAGCGTATCCTCTACCCTCGGGGGGCTCGTGCCCAACAACGCGGTGGACGAGCTGGCCAAGACCTACTGGAGCGCTGCCACCGGAAATAAGGGCGAGTGGATCCAGTCGGACCTCGGCGCGGTATCGCGGGTCAACGCGGTGCAGATCAATTATGCTGACCAGGACGTGGAGGCTGATCGATTGGGCAAGATCGCCGGGCAGGCGCACCGCTACATCCTGCGTTATTCGGTGGATGGAAAGAACTGGAAGCTGCTGGTCGACAAGAGCAAGAACATCAAGGACGTGCCGCATGATTACGTGGAGCTGGCGGCACCCGTGCAGGCCCGGTATATCCGCATGGAAAACATCGGCATGCCTACCGGCAAGTTCGCGTTAAGCGGCTTCCGGGTGTTTGGCCAGGGCCCGGGCAAGGCGCCCGGCAGCGTGCACGACCTCGTGGTGCTGCGCACCGAGAAGGACAAGCGCAGCGCCTTCATCAAATGGCGCCCGGTAGACGAGGCCTTTGCCTATAATCTGTATTATGGCACGCATCCCGACAAGCTCTATACCTGCATCATGGTACATGGGAACAATGAATACTGGATGAAGAGCATGGATAGCCAGAAAACCTATTATTTCCAGATCGAGGCGATCAACGAGAATGGGGTTTCGCAGCGTTCGCCGGTGATGCGCGTGGATTGAATTAACCAGAAGATCGATATATAAAAGAACAATTGTATGAAGAAGCTTTTCCTGTTTGGTGCCCTGCTGGTGTCGATGACGCAGGTGCAGGCCCAGTCGGCCGATGCGAAGATGAAGGTCTTTGTGGACGGGCTGATGAAGAAGATGACCCTGGATGAGAAGATCGGGCAGCTCAACCTGCTCACGCCGGGCGGCGGCGTTGCTACCGGCGCCGTGGTGAGCAAGAACGTAGAGGAGAAGATCCGCGCCGGGAATGTGGGCGGCTTGTTTGGCGTGATCGGGGTAGAGAAGATCCGCCAGGCCCAGGAGATCGCCGTGAAGGGCAGCCGGCTGAAGATCCCGCTGATCTTCGGCTCGGATATCATCCATGGCTACAAGACCACGTTCCCCATCCCCCTGGCACTGGCCAGCAGCTGGGATATGAAGATGATCGAGCAAACGGCCCGTACCGCCGCAGTGGAAGCCACGGCCGATGGCCTCAGCTGGACCTTCTCGCCCATGGTGGATATTGCCCGCGATCCGCGCTGGGGCCGCGTGGCGGAAGGCTCGGGGGAAGATCCCTACCTCGGCTCAGCCATCGCGCGGGCCATGGTCACCGGCTACCAGGGCAAGGACCTCTCCGCCGATAATACCCTCCTGGCCTGCGTGAAGCATTTCGCGCTGTATGGAGCCGCGGAAGGCGGACGGGATTACAATACCACGGACATGAGTAAGGTGAAGATGTATGAATACTACCTGCCTCCGTACAAGGCCGCGGTGGACGCGGGCGCCGGCAGCGTGATGACCTCCTTCAACGAGATCGACGGCGTGCCGGCCACCGGCAATCGCTGGCTGCTCACCGACCTGCTGCGCAGGCAGTGGGGCTTTAGCGGTTTCGTGGTCACCGATTATACGGCCATCAACGAAATGATCGACCATGGCGCCGGCGACCTGCAGCAGGTATCCGCACTTTCGCTACGCGCCGGTACCGATATGGACATGGTAGGAGAGGGCTTCCTCACCACCCTGAAAAAATCATTGTCGGAAGGCAAGGTGACGACCGCACAGATCGACGCGGCCTGCCGCCGCATCATCGAATCGAAATACAAACTGGGCCTCTTCGATGATCCCTATCGCTATATCAACCCGGCACGTGCCGGCAAGGAAGTGCTGTCGGCCGACAAGCGGACTGCCTCGCGCAGCTTCGCCGTACGGTCCTCGGTATTACTGAAGAACAACAGTCAAATCCTGCCCCTGCAGAAGCGCGGCACGATCGCGCTGGTGGGACCGCTCGCCAACGATAAGAACAACATGCTCGGCACCTGGGCCGTGAGCGGCGACAACCAGCTCTCCGTTCCGGTGCTGGAAGGCCTGCGCAATGCCCTGGGCAGCGGGGGGACGATCCTGTTTGCCAAGGGTGCGAACATCACCGATGATACCCTGCTGGCCAAACGGGCGAACGTCTTTGGAACCCGCGTCGAGATCGATCAGCGCACACCGGCACAGATGATCGAGGAGGCCGTGCAGGCTGCGTCGAAATCGGATGTGGTGGTGGCCGTTGTGGGTGAAGCTTCAGAGTTCAGCGGCGAAGCAGCCAGCCGCAGCGAGATCGGCCTGCCCGCAAGCCAGGTCCGCCTGCTCGAAGCGCTGAAGAAGACCGGCAAGCCCCTCGTAGTGGTGCTGATGACGGGAAGACCCTTGACGATCCCGCATGAGCTGGAGCTGGCCGACGCGCTTCTGCTTACCTGGTTCTCGGGGCATGAAGCTGGCAATGCGATCTCGGACCTGCTCTTCGGCAGCTACAATCCTTCGGGCAAGCTTACGATGAGCTGGCCGCGCAACGTGGGACAGATCCCGGTTTATTACAATTACAAGAACACCGGCCGACCGCAGCCGGAAGGCCCGGGTCAGAAGTTCCGCAGCAATTACCTGGACGTGGAAAACAGCCCCCTGCTGCCTTTCGGCTATGGACTCAGCTATACCACCTTCGCCTATTCCGGTATGAGGCTCAGCAAGAGCTCGATGAAGAAAGGCGAGCAGATCACGGCAAGCATTACGGTCACCAACACCGGCAACTACGATGGTGAAGAAGTGGTTCAATTATACATCCGCGACCTCGTAGCCTCGGTGACCCAGCCGGTGAAAAAGCTCAAGGGCTTTCAGAAGATCGAGCTCCGGAAGGGCCAGAGCCGGGAAGTGCGGTTCACCATCACTGAAGAAGAGCTGAAGTTTTTCAATGGCGACCTGAAATGGGTGTCCGAACCGGGCGCTTTTGAGGTATTCATCGGTACCAGCAGCAACAACGTACAGAAGGCCGCATTCACCTTAACGAACTAAGCATGATCCGATCCAGCCAATTATTCCTGGTGGCACTGCTGCTTCTTGCAGGCATGGCCCGGGCACAGAACCTCGACCTCTTCGAACGCCACCTGCTTATTGAAGGAAGGGATACGCTCCCTTATCGCCTTCTCCTGCCCGAAAACTACGATCCATCAAAAAAATACCCATTGGTATTTTTTATGCATGGTGCCGGGGAGCGGGGCAACGACAACCAGAAGCAGCTGACGCATGGCGCGCGCCTGTTTCTGGCCGACAGCGTACGCAGGCAGTATCCTGCCATCGTGGTCTTTCCGCAATGCCCGACGGGCAGCTATTGGTCGAACGTGAACATCGTTCCGGTGGATGGCAAACGGAATTTTTTCTTCCAGCCGAGTGGCAAGCCGACCGTAGCCATGGAAATGGCGATTCGGCTGCTTAAGAAAATAACGAAGGAATACCCGGTTCAGAAGGATCAGGTTTATGTAGGTGGGTTATCAATGGGCGGTATGGGCACTTTCGAGATCGTTCGTCGAAACCGGAACGTTTTTGCTGCCGCTTTTCCTATTTGCGGTGGCGCCAGCCCCGAAACGGCCAGGAAGATGCGCAAGAGCAAGTTCTGGATCTTCCATGGCGCCAAAGATGATATCGTCCTTCCCGCGCATTCGCAACACATGGCCGAAGCCCTGAAAGCAGCAGGCGCCGAAGTCAGGTTTACGCTTTACCCGAATGCGAATCACAACAGCTGGGACCCGGCCTTCCGGGAGCCGGGGCTACTCGCCTGGCTTTTTGCCCAGCATAAATGAAAAGAAGCCGAACAATTGTTCGGCTTCTTTTTTATCCCTCTTTTGCTGCAAGGATCCGGTTCCAGTCGGTGCCGTTTCAGATAAGCTACCACGAGCGGGCAGAGCGGGATCAGCTGGAGTCCCTGTGCTTCGATCCAGGCCAGGGTCTTTTCGATGATGGCCGTTGCCGCGCCCTGACCTTCGAGAGCAGGCTCCACTTCCGTGTGCGTGAGCGCGATCTTGCCGGTGTATTCGCGGTATTCGATCAGGGCCCGTTTGCCATCGACATCCAACTCGAAACGTTGTTTTTCGTCGTTGCGCACCAGGGGCAGGTTCGTGTATTCCGGTTTCATAATTCTTTATTAATCGAGTTCACCGAATTTACCGGCCTGGAAATCCATGATCGCTTCATAGATCTCGGCTTGCGTGTTCATCACGAATGGCCCGTAGCTGGCAATGGGCTCATCGATCGGTTCACCGCTCAGGAGCAGGACCACGCTGTTGTCCAGTGCCCGGATCTGCAACGCTTCCCCTTCGCCGCCGAAGAGGACAAGGCTGTGTTCGGGGGCCGTTTCGCCATTGACCTCGATGCTGCCGTTGATCACCAGGAGGGCGGTATTGTGGGCTGCGGGCAGGCTGGTAGTTACTTCTGCGCCTTTGTTCAGCCGCAGGTCGAAGAGATGAACGGGCGAGTAGGTTACCGCCGGACCGTTCACGCCATTGAAGCTACCGGCGATCACGTTCACCACGCCGCCATCGTTGTCAAGGTAGGCCTTGCCCATGCCTTCGGCGGTGAGGGCCTGGTAGTGCGGTGGTTCATTCTTGTACTGCTTCGGCAGGTTCACCCAGAGCTGCACCATCTCGAAAGGGCCACCGGCTTTGGAGAATTCCCGCTCGTGGTATTCCTTATGCAGGATACCGGAGCCGGCGGTCATCCATTGCACGTCGCCGGGACGGATCACACCATGGTTGCCGGCGCTGTCGTGGTGCTCCACTGCGCCCTTATAGGCGATGGTCACGGTTTCGAAGCCCTTGTGTGGGTGCACGTCCACGCCGCGGGTGGTATCGGAAGGTCCGAAGTTGAACTCGGCGCCGAAGTCGAGCATAAGGAAGGGGCTCATGCGCCGCTGGGAAAGGCCCTGGGCGGGCAGGTAGTGATAGACCCGGAAGCCATCGCCGACCATGCCGGGTTGCGCGGGGCGGGTGATGATGCGTTCGATCGTTCGTTTCATGGTTTTCGTTTTAATTACCTGTTCCTTGTTCCGCTGTTCCTTTCTTCATCCAGGTAAAACAAAACTACGATCAAGGCCAGGGCCTTGTCAATGACCTGCGATAAGAAAGAGCCTTATTCCAGGTCAAGAAAAAGCCCCCCGTCAACCGACGGGGGGCTTTCATTTCTTGCTCCACTCAGGGGTTCGTAGAAAAAACGCTGGCTTCCTTCACGAAGATCCGCGGGTGCAGCTTCAATTGCGCGATGATCAGCTCCGCAAAATCTTCGGGATGCATCACGCGTTCGGGGTCGCCGGTGATGAGGTTGGCGCCCTTGGCCAGGTCGGTCACGATGGTGCTCGGCGCCATGGCGGTAACGCGGATATTGTGCTTGCGTACTTCCTGCATGAGGGATTCGGAAAGGCCGAACACGCCGAACTTCGACGCGCTGTAGGCGCTGGTAACCGCGGCGCCCGACTTGCCGGCAGTGGACGAGATGTTCACGATATCACCCTGCTTGCGCTCGATCATCTGCGGCAGCACGGCGCGGATGGTGTAATAGGTGCCGAAAAGGTTCACTTTCACCTGCTGCTCCCAGACCTCGGGCTCGAGGTCGAGGAATTTGGCGAAGGTGCCGGTGCCAGCATTGTTGATGAGGATGTCGATGTTGCCGAGCTGGCCACTGATCGTTTGCACGGCTGCTTCCACTTCTTCGCGGCGGCTCACGTCGGCCGTGGCAAAGGCGGCTTTCACGCCGAGGGCTTCGATGGTCTTCGCCACTTCTGCGATGTCTTTTTCGGTACGAGCGATGAGGCCTACCTGCACGCCTTCATTCGCCAGTGCGATGGCGATCGCTTTCCCGATGCCTTTACCGGCACCGGTAACGAGCGCGGTCTTGTTCTTCAATGATTGCATATTCGTTCGCTTTATGATTGGTTGGATCAGTTGCAATTGCCGTTGATGTCGCAGCTGCCTTCACCGCCTTCGGCGAGGATGGCGGGCTTATCTTCTTCCCATACCTGCTGCAGCACCTGCCGGAATGTTTCCGGCGACTGGGCGCCGCTCACGGCGTATTTGTTGTTGAACACGTAGAAGGGTACGCCCTGGACGCCGATCTGGTAAGCGAGTTGTTGATCAGCTCGAACCTCATCGGTATAGGTGCCATTGTCCAACACCTGCCGGATTTCATTTGCATCGAGGCCCAGCTCCGCTGCAAGCGCGGTCAGGGTGCCGTGGTCGGCGACGTCTTTTCCTTCGGTGTAATAGGCAAGGAAGAGGCGCTCCTTCATTTCGTTTTGCAGCCCCTTCGTTTTGGCGAAGTGAAGCAGGCGATGAGCGGAAAGCGTGTTGTTGATGATGGCTTTGTCGAAGTCGTAATCGAGGCCCACTTCTTTTGCGATCGCGCTCATCTGGCTGTTCATACGTCGGCCGGCTTCGGTGGTGCCGCCCTTTCGTTTGCCGAGATAGGCATGCACGCTGAGGCCTTCGCGATTGTCCATCTCCGGGTCGAGCTGGAAGCTCTTCCATTCGATCTCCACGTCTTCTTTATTGGGGAATCCGGCCAGGGCCAGCTCCAGTTTGCGTTTGCCGATATAGCAGAATGGGCAAACGATATCGGACCATATCTGGATCTTCATATGTTTTGTATTCGGGAAGCAACAAAGGTACGAGCGGGTGCTGGGGCAGTTCTTGAACCAGGTCAAGAATAAACCTTGACAAAGGTCAATAAAAAGGCCGGCCAGGAGGCCGGCCCTTGTTTTCAGAAGGGGTCAATTCCAGCCGCCGCCAAGAGCGCGGTACACGAGGATGGCGGCATTCCATTGGTCTTTTTTTCGTTCCACCAGTTCCAGCCGCGAGGCCAGGGCATCGCGTTGCGTCAGCAGCACCTCGAGGTAATCGGCCCTCGCCGATGCGAAGAGGCTGGTGCTGATCTCGATCGAGCGATTCAGCGCCTCCACCTCCTGCGTCTTCAACGCATACCTGCTCTGCAGGTTGCCCATGCGGGCCAGCTGCGTGCTGACCTCTAGGTAAGCATTCACAACCGTGCGCTCGTAGTTGTAAAGCGCCTGCAGCTGCCTGGCATTGGCGCTGTTGAACTCGGCGCGGATCGCATTGCGGTTGAGCAGGGGCGCTGCGAGATCGCCAGCCATGGAGAAGAGCAGGGATTCAGGGAGCCGCACCAGGTAGGAAGGCTTGAAGGCCTGCAGGCCGATCGCACTGCTGATCCCCAGCGAAGGGAGGAACTCGGCGCGGGCTACCTGTACATCCAGCCTGGCTGCACGCAGCTCGAGCTCGGCTTTCTGGATATCGGGCCGGTTGAGCAACAGCTGGGAAGGAAGTCCTTCCGCCATGCCGGGAGGATCGGCATCCAGGAATGCAGTTCGCGTGCGTTCGATCGGCTGCGGAAAGCGTCCGAGCAGGCCATTGATCCGGTTCTCCGTTTCCACGATCTGCTGCCGGATGCTGTACTCCAGGCTTTGGGAGTTAAGCACTTCGGCCCCGAACTTTTGTACGGCCAACTCGGTTGCCCTTGCTGCCTCCTTCTGGACCTTCACGATCTCCAGGGCATTCTTCTGCAGCCCGATATTCCTCCGGACGATTTCCAATTGGTTGTCGAGTGCAAGGAGCTCGTAGTAGGAGCTGGCGATCTCCGCTACGAGGTTCGTCACAATGAACTTCCTCCCTTCCACCGTGGAGAGGTAACGAAGCAGGGCTGCTTTTTTCGCCGTATGCAGCTTGTTCCAGATATCCGCTTCCCAGTGCGCATAAGCGCCGAAAGAGAGATCGGTGAGCAACTCGGGCACTTCCTTGCCGGGGGTGATCTGTGTCGCGGCATCTCCGGCACCCTGGCTGGTATACCTGGGCACTTTGTCGCCCCCGATGCCCACCCGCCCGGTAACCGAAGGCAGGAGCTGTCCCTGGCGAAGACGGACCTCGTTGCGCGCGATCTCGATCTCCTGAAGCGTGATCAGCAGCTCCTGATTGTTCTTCAGGGCCGTGTCGATGAGGCGTAGCAGGTTCGGATCCTTGAAGAAGCGGTGCACGTCAAGTGTGGCGCTGTTCGTGCTGTCCGTGCTTCGGCCATAGGAGGCAGGTGGCTTTTTGCTTTCCCGGAGCGGAACCAGGGCCGGCACTTTGCAGGCCGTGAGCACGAGGCTGGTGAATACGAGGAGCGTAATGGTTTTATGGAGTTTATACATTGTGGTCGATTTCTTCTGTGAGCGGATTTTCTACTTCGTGTTTGGCCAGCATGAATCGTTCGGCGATCCTGCCGAAGACATAATAGAGGCCGGGGATGACGAGCACGCCGAAGACGGTGCCGAAGACCATGCCGCCGGCAGCAGCAGCACCGATGGTCCGGTTGCCCAGGGCGCCGGGGCCCGAGGCCAGCACCAGCGGGATGAGGCCGGCGATGAAGGCGAAAGAGGTCATCAAGATGGGCCGGAAGCGAATGGCGGCGCCTTGCATGGCAGCCCGTAAGACCGTCTCACCGGCGCGGTGCCTTTGCACTGCGAACTCCACGATCAGCACGGCGTTTTTGCCAAGCAGGCCAATGAGCATCACCAGGGCCACCTGTGCATAGATGTTGTTCTCCAGCCCCATCAGCTTCAGCAGCAGGAAAGAGCCAAAGATCCCGGCCGGCAGCGACAGCAATACGGCCAGGGGAAGAATAAAGCTTTCATATTGCGCGGCGAGGATCAGGTAGACGAAGCCGAGGCAGATAAGGAAGATGTAAATCGCTTCATTGCCCCGCGCCACCTCGTCGGCCGAAATGCCGGCCCAGGCGATACCGAAGCCGCGTGGCAGTTTCTGCGCCGCCACTTCGTTGATGGCCTGGATCGCTGATCCGCTGCTGTAGCCCGGTGCGGCGGCGCCGCTGATCTCGGCGGCATTGTACATGTTATGCCGCGTGATCTCCGACAGTCCGTAGACCTTCTCCAGCTTCATGAAGGCCGAGAAGGGCACCATCTCCTCCTTGTCGTTCTTCACATAGAGCTTCAGGATGTCCTCGGGCAGCGCACGGTATTGCGGAGAAGCCTGCACCATCACCTTGTACTGGCGGTCGAATTTGATGAAGCTCGTTTCGTAGTTACTGCCCACGAGGGTCGACAGGGTACTCATCGCATTCTCGATGGTGACGCCTTTCTGTTGCGCGATGTCGTTGTCGATGCGCAGCAGGTATTGCGGGAAGCTGGCCGAGTAAAAGGTGAACACCGAGGAGAGCTCGCGACGTTTGGCCAGCTCTTTCACGAAGTCGCGGCTCACCGTTTCCATCAGATGGTAATCGCCCGACCCGGCCTTGTCGAGCAGGCGCAGCTCGAAGCCGCCTGCTGCACCATAACCCGGAACCGCAGGGGGCTGGAAGAACTCGATATTGGCGCCCTTGATCTCCTGGGCTTTCTCCTCCAGTTCTTCAATGATCTCCTGGCAGGAATGCTTCCGGTCTTCCCAGCTCTTCAGGTTCACCAGGCAGGTGCCCGAGTTGGCGCCTGTGCCTTCTGACAGGATCTCGTAACCCGCGAGTGAAGACACCGATTGAATACCCTCAATGCCTTCGGCGATCTTCTGCAACTCCTGCGATACCTGGTTGGTGCGCTCGAGGGAAGAACCCGGCGGC
>CBHWDR010000034.1:0-12870 GCA_966112575.1 uncultured Chitinophagales bacterium | reverse complement strand
GCCGATCACGATGTATTCATCCGGAAACTCGCTGCCTTTGAGCTCGGCGATCACATTGTGCCCGATCGTGTCGGGGAGGAAGCGGCCTTGCGTGCGCAGGCTGATCGCCATATTCATCTTGTCGCCTCCCTGGAGCTGACTGCTCAGCCAGTCGGCATCCTGCAGTCCGATGGCCAGCGCGGGAATGAGGGCGAAAGCCGAATCGTAGCGCATGCCACCGGTATGCGGATGGTTGTCGGTACTGATCGACATGCTGCGCACGATCGAGGCTACCGCTCCGTATTTCGCTGCCTGGCTGGCCCCGGTGCTGCGGTAGCGCGAGGATTCACCATAGGCCTGGAAGGTGCGTACGTAGGTGGGATTGAAGGGGTAATTATAGAAGACGATCTTTCCTTTGACGAGGTCTTTCTTCGCTTCCAGGTCTTCGAAGCTCTTCACCTCGATCACCGGCTTGTTGCGCAACCAGTCGATCGAGCCCTTCGAATTGCCCAGGGCCAGCACGTCGAGCTTTCGGGTGATCCGGCCTTTACCATTGTTCAGTCCATAAGAGGCGATGGTTTCATCCCGGCCCCCGCGTACCCAGTGTGGCACCAGGCATTCCTGCAGCCAGGCGCGGTCGGGGTTGAAGGATTGCAAGGTCTTCAGTCCCCAGTTCTCGGCTTTCACCATCCCGGGAGAGCCGGCGAGGCGGGCGCCCACCTGCTTGCAGAGCACACGCAGGTCTTCATAAGCCTTGCCGCGAACGAGGATCTCATCGGCCATCCGGCGAATGAAGAGAGAGTCTTTGTTTTGGGCAAACGCACCCAGCGAGAACGATAGCAGCGTAAAAAGCAGGAGTCGGCATTTCATGTTTTAAAAATACGGGAATTCAATAGCCTGCACTCTTGGGCTATCAGAGTTTTGATTTGGGGTTTTGAACCACAAAGACACGAAGGGCACGAAGGGGCATGAAGGAATCTTAGCTTTGAACCACAGAGACACAGAAGCAGGGAGAGGCACAGAGGTATTTTCCGCAGAAGTACTTACAGGTTTAAAGAAAAGGCTAAAGGACAGAGATTTTTCATGCCGCAGGCATCTGAGGAAAGAACCAGCGGAAAAGCCGGGAACAGGAGCGGAATTTCTTAAAGTAGCCAAGTTTCCTAAAGTATCAAGCACAGGCCCCTGCGGGCAGAAAACTCCTAACCGCAGGCTTACCCCCCTCGCCTCCACAACTAACTGGCATGATCTCGCCTGCTTCCCTGTACCAACTCTTGAACAGACCTCACCCCAAGCGCTTCGCGCGTACCCTTCGCTTCGCTCGTGTACCTCTCCCAAGGAGAGGGGAGATTGATTAAGACCAACTCCGCAACCTCGCAAACTCGCAAACTCCGCGAACCTCCCAAACCGCCCTCCCCAACCCCATCTGAATATCTCTCCCTACCTTCGGATGAGAATTCATTGCAACATGAAGATTGGAATTGTTTGCTATCCCACGTTCGGCGGTAGCGGCGTACTCGCTACGGAACTGGGCAAGGCCCTCGCACAGAAAGGCCACCAGGTGCATTTTATCACCTACCAGCAACCGGTGCGGCTCACCGCTTTCATCCCCAATATCTTTTACCATGAGGTGCAGGTGCCCACCTACCCGCTCTTCGATTACCCTCCCTACGAAACGGCTCTTGCCTCCACCATGGTGGACGTGATCCGCAACAACCATCTCGAGCTCCTGCATGTGCATTATGCCATCCCCCACGCTTCGGCTGCCTACATGGCCAAGAAGATCCTGGAGGCCGAAGGCATTCATATACCGGTGATCACCACGCTTCACGGCACCGACATCACCCTCGTGGGCCGCGACAAGACCTACGCGCCCGTGGTGGCCTTTTCCATCAACCAGAGCGATGCGATCACCGCGGTGTCGCAGAACCTGCGCGACGAGACCTTCCACTCTTTCAAGATCGAAAAGCCGATCGAGGTGATCTACAACTTCGTGGACGTGCAGCGCTTCGCGCGCAAGCCCATCGATGCCTTCCGCAGGGTGATCGCGCCGAATGGTGAACGCATCCTGCTGCATGCTTCTAACTTCCGCCGCGTGAAGCGCGTGAACGACGTGGTGCACATCTTCGACAAGGTGCGGAAGCAGATGCCGGCCAAGCTGCTCTTTGTAGGCGATGGTCCCGAACGCGGCCCGGCGGAAGACCTTTGCCGCCAGCTGAATGTCTGCGACGACGTTCGTTTCGTGGGCAAGCAGGAGCAGATGGAAGATATCCTGGCCATCGCCGACCTCTTCCTCCTGACCTCCGATTACGAAAGCTTCGGCCTTGCCGCGCTTGAAGCCATGGCCGCAGGCGTACCGGTGGTATCCACCAATGCCGGGGGCCTGGGCGAGATCATGGTGCCGGGCGTAACGGGCTACATGGGCAATGTGGGTGACGTGAACACCATGAGCCAGCAGGCCCTTGATATCCTGCGCGACGACGAAACCCTCAACCGCTTCAAAGAGAACGCAGCCCAGCATGCACAAGGATTCGACATCCACAATATTGTTCCCCAATACGAACGGCTCTACGACTCGGTATTGAGAGGAGAAGCCTTACCGGTTTGATTTCATCAAACAATAAAAAAGCAAAAGCCCCGATCGCAAGATCAGGGCTTTTGTCATTCGTGTCATTCGTTTTAATTCGTGTTATCTCCTTAGCCAGGGAGCGGGGTTCACGTTCTTCGACTCGTTCATGAGCATGAAGTCGATCTGGCCGCCGCCGTCATCTCCCGTGCCTACGCGACCGATCACCTGGCCGGCGCTCACCTGCGCACCCTTGCTCACATTCGCAGACGAAAGGTTTGAGTAGACCGTAAAGTATTTACCATGGCGGATGATCACCACCATGCCGTCGCCCAGGTTGGAAATAGCGCTCACTTCACCATTGAACACCGCTTTTACCGAAGCGCCCACAGGGGCAGCAATGGTCAGTCCGGGGTTATCGATCGACAGGCCTTCCACCCGGCTCACGCCGAAGGGCACTTCCACTACGCCATTGTCCACCGGCCAGGGAAGCTTGGCGCGGTTGGCTTCAAACTGTCCGTTTAGTTTTACGTCAGCCGCGTTAAGGTTCAGATAGCTTTTGGGGGCGGATGAAGCAGCAGGCTTGGTTGATGGTTTGGTTGATGCGGTAGTATTGTTGGCTGCCGCTGCTGCAGCTGCCCTTCGGCGTTCTTCCGCCAATCGGGCTTCTTCCGCCTTCCTTGCCGCCTCGATCTCCCGGCGCACGATGGCTGCCACCTGGTTCTTCAGCTGCTGGTCGCGCTTCTTCTTGGCCGTGATCTGCTTCGAAAGCGTCGACTCCTGTGATTTCAGCTTGGCCACCACTTCATCCTTTTCCTTCTTCTGGCTGGCCAGCTCATTCAGCTGCGCCTGCTGATTCTGCAGCGCATTCTTTTTTTGCGTCTGCTTGCCGAGGAGCTGCACCTTGCGGTCTTCGATGAGCGTCTTCGTATCGAGGATGCTCTTCACCTGCTGTTGCCGGTAATTGCGGTAGACCTTGAGGTAAGACACCCGCTTTAGCGCGTCGTTGAAGGAATTGGCCGAAAAAATAAAATTTAGGTAGTCGTAGGAGCTCTGGTTCTTGTAGGCGAAGACCACGCTGCGGGCGTATTGCGCCTTCAGGGTATCGAGCTGGCTTTGCAACCGGTAGATTTCTACGTTCGAGAGGTAAATGTCGTCGTTGAGGGTCTTGATCTCTTTGTTGATGTTGCCGATCAGACGGTCCTGGAGAGCCAGCTTCTCCTGCAGGATCTGCAGCTTGCCCAGGGTTTCCTTCTTGAGGCCTTTTACCTTGTTGTAGCTCGCCTGGATCTCGCGGATCTGTTGCTGGATCTCGGCCCGCTCACGTTCGAGCCGCGCTTTCTCCTGCGCCGGCTGCGCGATCGCTCCCAGGGTGAGGAAGCAGAAGAGGATCAACAATGTATTTTTCATCATGATGGATCGGTTGGCTCTTGCCTTGAATAAAATTAAACTAACGCAGCGAGGGCTCGATTAATTGCGTGCGTACCCTCTTGTGGGAATGCTGAAGGGCATGCTCACATCACCATTGAGCTCGTATTGCTTGAAGTCGAGCTTGATATCCAGGCGGTTCTTCTCCGTAACCACGATCTGCCGCTTGGTGCTGAAGGGGAAACCTTTTTTCGTTTCGTAGTCCGAATAGGTCAGGTCCGCCGTGCGGGAACGGGCCGGGTCGGTATCATCCAGCTTCGAATGCAGGAGGAGGTCGTTGCCTTCCGCCAGCGTGAGCAGGTTGCGGAACCACTGGCCCAGGCTCAGCAGGTGCACCTGTCCGTTCGCCGTATTGTAAGCCGTGATGTTGGAGTCGAGGAATACAGGATTGCCCACGATCAGGTCCTGCACGGTTTTCAGGTCCAGCGGAAGGGCGGTCATCTCCTGGAGATAGCCCACGCTCCGCTCGGTATAGGTCTTGTCGAGCTTGTTGATCAGCTTGACCGAATCTCTCGTGATCAATACGCGCATCACATCGATGCCCAGCACCGAGGCGTTCACGTTCATCCAGATCACCGAGTCGCGGATCATGCGCACGTTCACCTTCACGCTGTTGTTCTTGCCATCGGTGCTGCGGAAGTCCACATCGATCTTGCCGTTGAAGGTCCGGTAGTTCACTTTGTTGGAGTCCACTTTAAGCAGGGCCTGGCGGATGAGCGCCTGGGTATCCACGCGGTTGACTTCCGGCTGGGTGGCCACGGCCACCGTATCTTTCTTATTGATCGCAGCCGTGATGGTGCGGGTCGACCGGCAGGAGGCCAGCAGGGCAAGGAGCAGCACGAAGGATAAAAATCGGATCATATTTATTTTTTTCCGGTGGAACCAAAGCCTCCCGAGCTGCGATCCGTATCGCCGATCGCGGAAACCGGTTGCCAGGTGATTTTTTCAAAACGTTGTACGACCAGCTGGGCAATGCGATCACCCGGTTGAATGACCTGGGTTTCCGCCGAAAGGTTTACTAAAGCGACCTTAATCTCGCCCCGGTAATCCGAGTCTACCGTTCCCGGTGCGTTGAGGATGGTCAGCCCCTGCCGGATCGCGAGGCCCGAGCGCGGCCGCACCTGCGCCTCATATCCTTCGGGCAGCTCGATGAAGAGCCCGGTCGGGATCAGCTGCCGTTCCAGGGGACCGAGGCTCACCGGCGCCGATAGCCAGGCACGAAGGTCCAGCCCCGAAGCGCCTTCGGTGGCATAAGCAGGCAGCTCGTTATCTGATTGGTTGATGACAGGAACCCGGATGGCCATTCGTTCAAAATTAGCTTTCGCTGCGTGGACTGTTGTTAAAGAGTTTCCAATAAAACGGTGGCATAGGCCACGAGGCCTTCCTTGCGGCCCACGAAGCCCATTTTCTCGGTAGTGGTAGCCTTGATGGACACAGTGTTCACGGGTGTGCCGCAGATCCCCGCTATGGTTTCCTGCATCTGCGAAACGAAGGGCTTGATCTTCGGCTCCTGGAGGCAGAGCGTGCTGTCGATATTCACGAGCTTATAGCCCTCTCTTGCGATCAGCTCCACGCTGCGCTGCAGCAATACCCGGCTGTCGATGTTCTTGTACGACTGGTCGGTATCCGGGAAATGCACGCCGATATCACCGAGGCAGGCCGCACCCAGCAGCGCATCGCAGATGGCATGCAGCAGCACATCCGCATCCGAGTGACCGATGGCGCCCTTGTCGTGCGGAATATGCACGCCGCCTATCTTCAGGTCCCTGCCCTCGCCCAACTGATGATAATCCACGCCAAAGCCGATCCGAAAACCCATGTTTGATTGTTTGGGCGCAAAGCTATGCTAAGAGGGGCTAAGAGAAAAAAGAGGAATGGCGCGCGGAGGCGCAGAGGACGCAGAGACAGTTATCTTTCCCAAGTCTTCTCAATTGTCACCCAGCCCGACAGAGCTCAGGAGCGGTACAAATCCGGCAAAGGCATCAATCGGAAACAATAGAGCGCTTCGAATCAAGTAAAAACTCCGCGTTCTCTGCGCCTCTGCGCGAAACAACCCAAGCGAAGCGAGCCGTACTGTATCAAGTAAAAGCGCCCCCATTCCTGGAGGCGCTGGATAATCATGTAGCAAGAACAGTTATTGGTTGGTTGTGGACGTACCTTCTGCAGCACCGAAGTCGAACACCAGCGAGAAGCGGAGCGTGTTGCTCAGCGGGTTCTGGTTGTTGCCCTGGCCGGAAGGGATGAGGTAAGAGAAGTTCAAACCGAATACGTTGTATTTGATGCCTACGCCGGTCGTGAAATAGCGGCGGTTGCCCTTGGTCTTGTCTTCGAAGAAGTAGCCGGCACGGAGTGCGAACTGGTTGTTGTACCAGTATTCGGCGCCTGCGGAAACCTGGAATTCTTTCATTTCCTCGGAGAAGCCGCCGTCGGCATCACCGAAAGAAGAGAACCAGCTGCTCACCACACCACGGTTGCGGTACTTGACGAGGTTGGTCGAATCCGTTCTATAGTCGTTAGTCACGGCAGGAGGCGTCGGTACCAGCAGCTTGTTGAGGTCCACACCGAAGGTGATCTTATTGCTTTCGTCGAAGGCGCGGGTGTAGGTACCACCAATGCCGAAGTTGGCCGGGATGTAATCTTTCTGGTCGGCATTGTCGGTATAAGCGATCTTGGAACCGAGGTTGGTCAATGCGAGGCCCCAGGACCAGCCCTGTCCGGCTTCGTTGGTGCCGTTGTGGTAGAGACCGATGTCGCCGGCAACCGCGTTACCCGGCTTGTAGCTGGTACCGCCGATCGAAGAACCGCCGGCCAGGTTGGAATGGATGTATTTCAGACCAATGCCGAGGCCGGTCTTGTCGCCCAGCTTGCGGGAATAGCCCAGGTCCACACCGAATTCGCGGGGGTTGGAGGTATTCAGGTTGTTACCGAAATTATCAGTGAACTGGATGGAGCCCAGCGAGAAGTAGCGCAGCGATCCGGAGATGGCCTGCTGGTCGTCGAGCTTGTAATAACCGGAAAGAGAGGCCAGGTAAACATCGTTCACCAGTTTCTTGAGCCAGGGGGTATAGGTAACGTTCATACCGCCTTTGGACGTATTGAAAGGAACTTTTCCGAGGTTGAAGAAGGAAGAGGCCGCATCGGGTGAAGTGGCCAGGGCCAGGTCGCCCATACCGCCAGCGCGGGCATCAGGGGAAATCCGGAGGAAGGGAACGGCAGTGGTAACGACGTTGATTCTTTCTTGGGCTTTTGCGGATAGGACAGTGGATATGGATAGGGATACGGCAGCAGCTAGTCGTAGAGCAGTTGATCTCATAGTTCTATTTTAAAAAGTGTGTGATAATAGACAGTTTTGGTTATAAACGAAATAGGGGCGATTTTTTTTACTTTCCCAGCAGCACCAGCCGTTCCCACTTCTCCGCCGAACGCCCGTCGGCCGTACGTACGCGGAGGCGGTAGAGATAGACGCCTTTACCGATCCGGTCGCCATACGCATCGAGCCCATCCCATTCCAACTCTACGGAACGGTTGCCGGTCGTGTTTATTGTCCGGCTGATGGTTTTTATTCCTTTCCCGCTGAGGGAAAAGATCTCGACCCGCACCTGCAGATCCTGCCCCGGCGCATTGTGCTCGAACCAGAAATTGGTCTTGGTAGTGAAGGGGTTAGGATAATTAAGCACATGCTCCAGCCGAATGGACTCGGAACCCGCTACCGTAAATTCAAGCAGGTATTCGCTGGAGTTGTTCAGCGCATCCCAGGCCTTGATCTTCAGCGAATGCGCACCGGGACTAAGCTCCGGGAGCTGGAAACGCAGGCTGCCCTTCTGAAAGTTATCCAGGTCGCTCTCGTAGAAATTGTTCAATACGTAATAGGTCCGGTTGTCGCCATCCAGGGTAGCCACCAGGTCGTGGCCGATGCCGGAGCCCCCGGTATTGATGCCGGAGGAATCGGCCAGCTTCAGGAGGAGAATGGGATTGGTATTGGTGATTGAGCCATTCACGAACCGCTCGTCGTTGAGGTAAGCACGGATCTCGGGGCCTTCCGTGTCGTTGCTGACGGTGGATGAAAGCCCGCCGATGATGACCTCCGGGTTCAGGCCGTTGCCATCGATGGACCCGTTCTGGGCATAGAGGCTGAATGCCCCGTTACCGTATTGATAATTAATGTCTTTCGGCACTTTGAAGCGGAGGGTGAAGCGACCGTTGGTCACCGTGGCCTTGCCCCGGAACAGCGGGTTCTCCCGGGTCTGGAAAGAGGTGACCGTGCTCGAAGGGTCGTTCGCGAGGGTCTGTACGGTCTGCGGCTTGTCGAAGAGCGTGAGGTTGGCCGTGCCGTTGAAGCCGGAGAGCACCGCCCCGGCGGCATTCGTCACCTCGCCTTCCACGATGGCGGTCTCCGCGGCGCTGAGCGTGTCGGCGCCGGCGCTGAGGTCGCGGCCATTGACCCGCGTTACCCGAACCTTCTGGGTAGGGAAGGCCAGGGTCATGGCCGGGTCGCCCAGGAGGGTGAACTTCCGGTTGTTGATGATGTCGCCGGAAGTCTGGTAGGTCAGGTTCTTCCCGCCCACCATGGCCTCGCCCAGGGTTTTGTAGCGGCCCGAAGCCTCGGGCTGCAGGGCCACTTTCAGGTAATTATTGTTGAGGATGCGGTTGGAATTGGCAAACACGAGGCGGGTAGTAGTCATCAGCGCGATGGCGCCGGTCTTCGGCCGTACGATGAGGTTCTCGCCCAGCGAGTTGAGGGTCGGGTTGTCATAAGGGGCAAAGTCACAGGTGGCCGTGATGAAGAGCGGCAGGCGGAAGGCATTGTTCCAGCCATTGGCCACCGACTGGTCGATCACCACTTCCTCGGCCAGGCGCGCCGGACCACCGTGGCCGCTATAATTCCAGATCAAGGTGCCATTGTAAATATTGGAGTTGATCATGGCATTTGCGGCAGGGTAGCGTCCACCTGCGGAGCCACTCTCCTGCCGGAAGGCATCGAGGTAGATCTTCTGCTCGTTGAATACCGGGTTGGTGGCTTCGGTGGTTGCCGTAAGGCTCTCGGCATCATTGAGATGGAGGTTGAAATCTTCATCATCAGCCACGAAATTGAGGTTGTTGCGCCAGGGACCGAAAGCTGCAGCCGAATGATAATCCTGCACCTTGTCCACAAAATTCTTGACCTCCTCGGCCGTCCGCGCAGGGATGCGCCCGATGCCGATATCGAGCAGGTTGGTGACCACGCCGGAGTTGATATCCTCGTGGTCGTCGAGGAAACCGAAATAGTCGTCCGACGTGTAGGTGGTCAGCGGGTCGAGGGAGGCCGGGCTCTCGTAGGCCGGGATGAAATTGGTGTTGTTGCGGATCCGGTCCTTGTAGTCGTAGGATGCCCGCCCGAGGAGGAGCAGGCTTTTCGGCCGCTGCGTCCAGGTCGCCCGGTAGCGGTCGTAATACATTTTCACGAAGTCGCGGATGGCCGTCGGGTCGGGCGAGCCGGACCCGAATTCATTGAAGACCTGCTCGGTGGTCACCACCAGGGTCCGGAGCCCGGAATTCTGCTGGTGAAACAGGGCGATGCGGTTGGCCTGCACCTGGAAGGCTGCATCGGTAATGATGAACAGGTCTTTTTCACTGGTACTGTGCAGGTTCTGCACCGTGAGGCGGCCCACCACCGTCGGCGTCAGCCAGGAATTGGAGAAGGCCACGTATTCCCGCAGCTGCTGGGCGTCCCGGGCAAAGCGCAGCTGTCCCGAGGCCAGCGTAGTGGCCATCCGCACGGGCCGCGCCGGATCGGTTACCTCCCAGACCTGGGTGGTGGCATCGGCATTGGTCAGCACGAATTCGGCGGTTCCGGTACCCACGGAATTCCAGTCGCGGAAGAGCAACTGCCGCCCCCCGGAGAGAGCCAGGTTGCGGCGACCGAAGAACTCGAACCAGTTGAGCCAGGCCTGGGAGTTGAAGCTTCCCTGGATGTAGGTGGCCGTGACGGCCGCCGTGCCGCCATTGAAGACAAGGGGTGAGGTCTGGCGCGATTGCTGGGCAAACAGGTCGTAAAGGGCGGTGCTGATCGGGGCGATGCTCAGCTGCTGCACCGGCGAGCCGTTGACGCTCATGGTCAGGCGGCTGGAGGCGTTGACGGAGCGGGCGGCGGCATCGGTGATGAGTGTGGCCGGCCCGGCGGCCAGGTCGGTCAGGGGCAGGTTGAAGGTGCGGGTAAGGCTGCGCCCGGGGGCTGCGGAGAACTCTTCGCCAAACCATTCGCGGCCCGAGGCCAGGAAGTTCACGGTGTCCAGCTCGTGGTGGTAACGTTCGTCGAAGCTGGTTACGGTGGTGGCTGCCGGGGGAATGGAGGCCTGCGTGGCCATCCGGAGGCCGGTGCCGCCAATGGAAAGAAAATAAAAGGAGCGGTCGGAATAAGGATTATTGATATAGCTAAAGCGCTGGTTGAGTGAATCCTTCACCCAGGGGTGTGGCCCGGGTGCGTAAAACAGGATGTAGTCTGATCCGTTGAGGGTGCCATCGCCCCCATCCACTACGGTGATGGCATTTTCCACCAGGTCGTCGGTATAGGCTGGTCCGGCTGCCTCATTCAGGGGAGCGCCCCCGTTGCCAAACAGGCGGATGGCGGCGGAAGGGATGGAGCCGGTGACGCCCAGGTTGTTGAGGAAGGGCAGGTCGATCCGGTAAACGCCCGGTGCCGAAACGGCCAGTTTGTACCAGCTGCCGGTGGCCAGAACGGAATTGGGCGCATAGGTACGTTGAGCCCGGGCACCGTAAACGGAGAGCAGTAAAAGGCCCGATAGCAGTAGTTTTGACCGGCTGAACATGTAGGTAGGTATCGTAGTTTTTACATCTGAAAAAACGTAAAACCCACTATTTATTGTTGGGTAATCTCTCTATATTCGCAAACTGTCTGGAAAAACCTCGGTGCGATTACAATATTCGCCAATTGGCGGCGTTAAAGTTATCCAAATCAAAGGTTCGAAAGGCAGGGGCATATAAAATCCATGTGTCCTCCGAAAGACAAAAATCGCAACCATGCAAGTAAAGAATTTCGTAATCCTCTTATCCTGCGCCGCGGCACTGACATCGTGCAAGAACGGCGGGCTTTTCAAGAAGAAGCCGGAAAAATCATCGGTTACCGGCTGGAACTACAATGACAAGAACATGGGTGGTTACCAGGTAGCCAAGTCCAAAGAACAGGGCACCGGTCCCGGTCTCGTGTTCGTACAGGGCGGTACCTTCACCATGGGCCAGACCGATGAAGACGTGATGGGCCGCTGGGATAACGTTCCCAAGCGCGTTACCGTGAACTCGTTCTACATGGACCGTACCGAGGTGGCCAACGTGCACTACCGCGAGTACATCTACTGGCTCAACCGCGTTTTCGACCCCGAAAGCGATCCCAACAACCAAAAGATCATCGACGCCGCCCTGCCGGATACCCTGGTATGGCGCTCCGAGCTGAGCTATAACGAGCCGCTCGTAGAATATTACTTCCGTCACCCGGGCTTCAACAACTACCCTGTAGTTGGTGTAAGCTGGCAGCAGGCCTACGACTTCTGTCTCTGGCGCTCCGACCGTGTGAATGAAGGCATCCTGATGCAGAAGGGCTATGTAGCCAAGCAGGGCCTCCAGGGCCAGCAGCAGGAGAACAACTTCACCACGAAGTCTTACCTCCTCGGCCTCTACCAGGCCCAGCCCGGCAAAGGCGCCACTTCCAAAAAGAACCCGCTGAAGACCTCGCAGGGTACGCCCCGCACGCAGGTGACCATGGAAGACGGTATCCTGATGCCCGACTACCGCCTGCCTTTCGAAGCAGAGTGGGAATATGCCGCCTACGGCCTGATCAACCAGAACCCGCGCATCTCGACCAAAGAAGGCAAGCGCGGTGAAGAATTGCAGTCGAACAAACAAGTATATCCCTGGGCCCAGAACGTGAACGGTCTCCGCGAGACCAAGCACGGCAGCTGGCAGGGTGCTTTCCTGGCCAACTTCAAGCGTGGCTCGGGTGACAACGCCGGTGTGGCTGGTGGTCTGAACGACCGCGCCGTGTACACCGCAGAGGTGAACGCCTTCTTCCCGAATGGCTTCGGTCTGCACAACATGGCCGGTAACGTAAGCGAGTGGGTGTATGACGTATATCGTCCGATGACCTCTCTCGACCTTGCCCAGAACGACGATGATGTAGCGCCTGTACGTGGTAACAAGTACCGTACGCTGTACAAGAACGGTTCCGGCGAAGCAGAAGTGGATTCGATGGGCCGTGTGAAGATGCGCGACGTAACCGACTCCGAGAGCGCCAAGCGCCGCAACTACCAGCGCGGCAACGTGATCAACTACCTCGATGGTGATGAGGTATCGGAAGCTTCTTACGGTTATGGCAAGACCACGCTGATCTCCGACAAGAGCCGCGTGTTCAAAGGTGGTTCCTGGAACGACCGCGCCTACTGGCTGAGCCCCGGCACCCGCCGCTTCATGGAAGAAGACCAGGCTTCGAGCACGGTTGGTTTCCGTTGCGCGATGGACCGCATGGGCTCTCCCGAAGGTAACAAGCGCAAGACCGGTAACTTCTTCCGCACCAAGAAGCAAAAACGCTAATAGCAGATTACTTGCATAAAAAGAGAGCCCTGACCTTGTGTCGGGGCTCTCTTTTTTACCTCATTTCGAACCCGCAAACTACCTAGCTTCGTTCTATGAATATCGAGGCGCTCTATCAACTCTATCTTCAGCATCCCAGCGTTCAAACCGATACCCGGAAACTGCAGGAAGGCGATCTTTTCTTCGCCCTGCGCGGGCCGAGCTTCAACGGAAATGCCTTTGCAGAACAAGCCCTTGCCGCCGGGGCAGCGCATGCGGTGATCGACGACCCGGCCTTTGCCATTGAGGGCCGGACGTTTCTGGTGGAGGATGTGCTGACC
>CBHWDR010000033.1:0-12878 GCA_966112575.1 uncultured Chitinophagales bacterium | reverse complement strand
CATCCTAAAGGAAGCGCTACAACGCCTGGAGCAGTCGCAGGAAGAGCTCAGTGCCGCCCTCGATAAAGAACGCCAGCTCAACGAGATCAAGAGCCGCTTCGTGTCGATGGCCTCCCACGAGTTCCGCACACCCCTGAGCACGGTCCTTTCCTCTGCCTCGCTCCTCGGCAAATACACCAAGTCCGAAGAACAGGAAAAGCGGAACCGACATATCGATAAGATCCGCGGCTCGGTGAAACACCTGAATGATCTGCTGGAAGACTTCCTTTCCCTCGGCAAGCTCGACGAAGGGAAGGTGGGCGCACAGGTCGGGCCGATCAACCTCCCCGAGCTGATCCAGGATGTGGTGGAGGAAATGAAGGGACTGGTCAAAAAAGAGCAGCACATCGAGTATCGGCACGAAGGCAACGAATGGATGGAGAGCGACAAAAAGCTCATCAAGAACGTGCTGATCAACCTGATGTCGAATGCGATCAAGTTCTCCGAAGAAGGGGCTACAATCCATGTCAGCAGCAGCCTCGGCGCCTCGGGCGCGCAGATCACCGTACAGGATGAAGGCATCGGCATTTCGGAAGAAGACCAGCAGCACCTTTTTTCCTCCTTCTTCCGCGGCAAGAATGCGATCAATATCCAGGGCACCGGCCTCGGGCTGCATATCGTGAAACGCTATCTTGACCTATTGGGAGGAGATATATCTTTGGAGAGTTCTTTGGGACAGGGCACCTCATTTACGATGCACCTCCCGGTAAACCAGCAAAACGATGAAGAAAACAATCCTGGTCATTGACGACAATACCGATATCCGTGAAAATACGGCTGAGATCCTCGACCTCGCGGGCTATACGACTTTTACGGCCGAGAACGGCAAGCAGGGCGTGGAAGTAGCCATGCGCGAGAAGCCTTCCGTGATCGTCTGCGACATCATGATGCCCGAACTGGACGGGTACGGGGTGCTGCACCTGCTCCGCAAGAACGCGGAGACACGCAACATCCCCTTCATCTTCCTCACTGCGAAAACCGAACGCAGTGATTTCCGCAAGGGTATGGAGATGGGAGCCGACGACTACATTACCAAGCCCTTCGAGGATATCGAACTCCTCAATGCGGTGGAGATCCGGCTGAAGAAAAACGAGATCCTGGAGCAAGAGTACACGCCTTCGGCCAAGGGCCTGACCCAGTTCCTGCGGGACGTGAAAAGCACCGGCCTCATCGACAAGCTCTCCGAGCAGTACGAGATCGTTTCCTACTCGAAAAAGCAGGTCCTCTACGGTGAAGGAAAGCGTCCGCGCTACCTCTATTACCTCATGACCGGCAAGGTGAAAAGCCATAAGTCGCATGAAGACGGCAAGGAATACATCACCAACCTCTACAGCGAAGGCGACTTCATTGGCTATACGGCGCTGATCGAAGACCTGAACTACGACGAAACGGCGACCATCCTCGAGGAAGCCGAGGTCATGCAGATCCCCCGGGAAGATTTCCTGAACATGGTGTACAGTGATATCAGCATTGCCTCCAAGTTCATCCATATCATCACCCAGAACGTGAAGGAGAAGGAAGAGCGTCTGCTTAACCTGGCCTACTCCTCGCTCCGCAAGCGGGTGGCCAAGGCCCTCGTGGATATCGTGGGCAAATTCCATATCGAAGAGCAGAAAACGCCCATCGAGATCTCGCGCGACGATATTGCCCAGTATGTAGGCACGGCTACCGAGTCCCTCATCCGCACCCTGAGCGATTTCAAGGCCGAGAAGCTGATCGAGATCCGCAGCGGCAAGATCATCGTGAACAACGTGGAGAAACTGAAGAACCTGCTGTACTGAGTCACCCTGCCTTTCATTGGCGAGGGGCCTGACAAACCTCGTTTGCCGGGTTAACTTAAGTCATGCTGCCCGCCTGGCCGGAAAACTAAGTTTGCAGCATGGAACGAGAAGTGGTGAATTCCCTGCTGATCCGAAAATACAACGAGCCGGTACCTCGATACACGAGTTATCCGACCGTGCCTTTCTGGCACACGGGGCTCGATGTGGAGCAGTGGCAGCAGGAATTCCGTCAACGATTTGCGGAGGAGAACCCGTCCAACGGCATCAGCCTGTACATCCATTTGCCTTTCTGTGAGTCCCTCTGCACCTATTGTGGCTGCAATAAAAAGATCACCACCAATCACAAGGTGGAAGAAGACTACCTGCTCACCATCGAGAAGGAGTGGGGCCTTTACCGTAAGCTGATGAAGCAGACGCCCGTGATCCGGGAGCTGCACCTGGGCGGCGGCACGCCTACGTTTTTCTCGCCGGCCAACCTGCAGAAGCTGATCAAAGTGATCCTGCGCAACGCGATCACCCACCCGAAGTACGAGTTCAGCATCGAAGGGCATCCCAATAATACCACTCCTGAGCACCTGAAAGTGCTCTACAACCTGGGCTTCCGCCGCATCTCCTATGGGGTGCAGGACAACGATCCCGAAGTGCAGCGCGTGATCAACCGTCACCAGCCTTTCGAGAACGTGAAGAAAGCCACGGAAGCCGCAAGGGCCGCCGGCTTCACCTCGGTGAACTTCGACCTGATCTACGGCCTTCCCCTCCAGACCCTGGAGAGCATTACCCGTACTATTGACCAAGTGGTCACGCTGCGCCCCGACCGCATCGCTTTCTACAGCTATGCCCACGTGCCCTGGACCTCCAAGGCCCAGCGGCTCTTCGACGAACAGGACCTGCCTTCGGCGGAGAACAAGCTGCTCCTGTATTTGAAAGGCAAGGAGCTGCTCATGCAGAACGGCTATACTGATATCGGCATGGATCACTTCGCCCTGCCGACCGATGAATTGTACAAGGCTTGGAAATCGGGCCGCCTGCACCGCAACTTCATGGGCTATACCACGCAGTCGACCAACTTCCTGCTCGGACTGGGTGTGTCGAGCATCAGTGATGTGGGCAGTGCGTTCGCGCAGAACGAGAAGACGCTGCACGACTATTACGCACGCGTGAACGAAGGGCGCTTGCCGGTGTTCAAGGGTTATTTTCTCACCGAGGAAGACCGTGCTTTCCGTCGCTATATCCTCGATGTGGCCTGCAAGGGCAAGGCGATCTTTCACGAAGAGCATCTGCCCCTGCTGGAAGCCTATACCTTCCCGCAACTAAAGGAACTGGAAAAGGACGGGCTGGTGGAATGGAGCCGCTTCGGGCTCACCCTCACGCACCAGGGCCACTACTTTATCCGCAACGTTTGCCGCGCCTTCGACCTGCAACTCGAGCGGTCCGCTCCCGGTCAGCACCGGTTTAGTAAAGCGATATGAGTGTGCTAAGAGGGAAAGAGAAAAGAGAATAAAAAGTTTGCATAACAGAAAAGGTCCTTAGTGGGACCTTTTCAATTGCCAGGTACTTCAGTTTTATGGTTGCCAGCTGCTCGGCCTAGCAGACGAGGAAACCAGGGAGTGATTCTCTTAGCTTCTCCTTGCTCTTAGCCCTCTTATCACACTTCTTCTTCACCTTCCCCAAGAAACCCGTTCATCTCTCTTCGCTGTTTCTTCGTAGGCCTTCCGATCTTGCTCTGGCGCTTGCCGGTGTGGAAGGATGCCGCCTGGAATTGCTGACGGTCGACTTCCTCCTCGGGGGAGAGGTCGATATAATGTTTGATCGCCTCGGGATAGGCCACGCGGTAGTGCAGCAGGCCCGTGACTTTTATGATCCATTTTTTCGCTTCCGTCTTTACCTCGTACTCGTCGCCTACCTGCACGTTCTTGGCCGCCTTGATCGACGTGCCGTGCTGCTTCACCTTGCCCGTGTCGCAGGCAGCAGCCGCGAGGGTGCGGGTCTTGAACAGGCGGATCGCCCAGAGGTATTTGTCTACCCGTAATTTTTCTTTTTCAGCCATATGAACGTCTTCCTGAATTGGATTCAAACAACAGGCCATGAAACCCCTGATGCTTGCAGTTCATGGGTTTTGTCTGCCGCTGCTGCAAAGCGCAGCCACAGCGAAGGTAGAAATTATCCGGCCTTGCTCAGGCGGGCTTCGGCACAAGAGCCGGGTAAAGTTCTGCTCCTTTGCGAAGCAGGGATTTCAGGTAGTTGCGGTAGCTCAGTTGCACCACGATAAAGAAGGTGAGCAGGGCGGTCAGCAGCCATACATTGAAGTGGACCTGGCCGAAGGGCGTCATGAAGCAATCGCCCACCACCTGCAGCAATTTGTTGATACCGATGATATAGAGCGAGAAGAGGCCGAAGCTTTCCCGGTGCTGAAAAAGAAGCAGGGGCGTATGCACCCGGTTCATCCTGCGTTGCAGGGGGATGGTGCGCACCAGCTCACTGATCCAGAATCCGAAAATGAAGGTCGGCACAAGTACCTGGAGCCAGGTGCCGGGTCCATAGGTGAGTATGGTGAAGATCAGTGCGAAGACCATGGCTGTGAAAGCCAGCCGCGGCAGTTTGAAATAGTCGAGGAAGAGGCTTTTCTTTAGCTTCCAGTTCTGTTTGCGGACCTGTTTCTCTTTCTCCTGCTGCACGGCCTGCAGGCCCTTGTAGCCGCCGAATGCATCGTAGGCCTGGGCCAGCGCGCGCTCGAAGCTGAGCCCGGGATCCGCTGCCATGCGTGCTTCAATGGCATTGGCCAGGTGGTCGACCAGCTCGGCCTGGACCTCGTAAAAATGGATGTAATGTTTCTTGCAGAACCGGTAAAGCGTTTCGATCTGGTTATCGGTAAGCATATCAGCTCAATTTGGGTTGCAGAAAGCGTTGAAGGGTGTCGATGAACAGGTGCAGTTGTTCCGAAGCCTGCAGGGCTTCTTTTTTTCCCTTTCGCGTCAGGGAGTAGTATTTGCGGATGCGGTTGCCGATGTTCTCGGTCTCGGCCTCGATCAGCTGCTCCGACTCCAGCCGGTGCAGCAGGGGATAGAGCGCGCCTTCAGTGATGCTCAGTTCCCCTTTCGAGGTCTCTTTTACTTTTTGCGTGATCTCGTAACCGTACATGCGCCCGTTCTCCTGCAGGAGTTTCAGCACCAGCGGTTCGAGACAGCCCTTATACAATCCGGAGGATTTCGTGCTCATACCGGTTAAAGATACATCATATTCCAATATACCAAAGAAAATTAGGTATGCGCTTATAGATCAAAAAAGCACGCTCATAAAGAGCGTGCTTCTCTATTGCCTATTGCCCATTGCCCATTGCCTACTGCCTACTGCCCACTGCCCGCGTAGAACTTATGGAAATAAGGGATCGTCTCGATGCCCTTGTAATAGTTCTCCAGGTTGTACTTTTCATTGGGCGAGTGCAGGTTGTCGTTGTCGAGGCCAAAGCCCATGAATACGATCTTGATGCCCAGCTCCCGCTCGAGGATGGAGCAGATGGGAATGGAGCCGCCGCCGCGCAGGGGCACGGGCTCTTTCCCGAAGGTGGTCTGGATCGCCTTGGAAGCCGCCTGGTAGCCTTTGCTGTCGATCGGCGTCATATAGGGCTCGCCGCCATGGTGGAGCTCCGCTTTCACGGTCACACCGGCCGGCGCATTCTTTTCGAAATAGTCGATCAGCTTCTGGGTGATCTTGTCGGAGGTCTGGTTGGGCACGAGGCGGGCCGATACTTTCGCATAGGCCTTGGACGGCAGCACGGTCTTGGCGCCTTCGCCGGTATAGCCGCCCCAGATACCATTGAGCTCGATCGTTGGACGGATGCCCGTACGCTCCATGGTGGAGTAGCCTTTCTCGCCCCAGAGTTCTTTCACTCCAAGTTCTTCCTTGTATTCCGCTTCGTTGAAGGGTGCGCGGGCCATCAACTCCCGCTCGGCGGGCGTGGCTTCCACCACGTCGTCGTAGAAACCGGGGATGGTCACATGGTTGTTCTCGTCGTGCAGGTTGGCGATCATCTTCGCGAGGATGGTGATCGGGTTGGCCACCGCACCGCCGTAGGTGCCGGAATGCAGGTCGCGGTTGGCGCCGGTCACTTCCACCTGGATGTAGGAGAGGCCGCGAACACCGATGTCCAGCGAAGGATTCTCGAGCGAGATCATCGCCGAGTCGGAGATGAGGATCACGTCGGCCTTGAGCAGCTCCTTGTGATCCGCCACAAAGGGGCCCAGGTTGGGCGAGCCCACTTCTTCTTCCCCTTCGATGAGGAATTTGATATTGGTCTCGAGCGAATCCGTCTTCACCATGGTTTCGAGCGCCTTGACATGCATATAGAACTGGCCCTTGTCGTCGGCAGAGCCGCGGGCGAATACTTTTCCGTCCTTGATCACCGGCTCGAACGGCCCGCTGTGCCAGAGCTCCAGCGGCTCGGGCGGCTGCACGTCGTAGTGCCCATACACGAGTACCGTAGGCTTCGACGCATCGACGATCTTCTCTCCATACACGACCGGGTAACCGGCGGTCTCCATCACTTCGGCTTTATCGCAGCCCGAGTCGAGCAGTCGCTGGCGCACCAGCTCGGCACATTTGCGCATATCGTCTTTTCGCTCGCTCTTGGCCGAGATCGAAGGAATGCGGAGCAGCTCCAGCATCTCGTCGAGAAAGCGGTCTTTATTCTGGTCGAGGTAATCTTTCCAGGCTGTTTGCATATCGGTATTGTTTTGAGGTCTGTAAAATTATGCGTTGTCGGTCAGAGACGTACATCAAATCACTTCGGTTTCGTTTTCCCCCAGTTCACCACCACCAGTCCCAGCACGATCACCGCCAGCCCGATCAGCTTCTGAACGCTGATCGTTTCGCCCGCAACGAGCCAGCCCAGGAAGACGGCCACGCCGGGGTTTACATAGGCATAGGTGCCCACGAGCGAAGCGGGACGTACACTGAGCAGCCAGATAAAGGCGAGGTAGGCGATGATGGATCCGAAGACAGTGAGAAAGATGAGGGCCCAGAAGGATTCGGCGCTGACCTGGCTGAAGGCGAAATGCTGCGGCTCACCGTGAAGCGTAGCCGCAATAATGAAGGCGACGCCCGCTGCCAGGCTCTGGATGGCCGTTTTCATGTACGTCGAGCCATTGAGGGCACGGTACTTGGTCACCAGCGTCCCGAAGCTCCAGGCAATGGTGCCGCCAACGAGCACCAGCACCGAGAGGAACTGCGCTTTATTGCGGAACATCCCCGCCGAGCTCTTGCCGGCGAAGAGCAGGATCACCCCGGCGAAGCCGATCGTCAGACCCAGCATGATCTGCTTGTTGGTGAAATGAAAGCTCCACTGCCGTCGGTCGAGCAGGACCAGCCAGAGCGGCACGGTAGCCACGATGATGGCGGCCAGCCCGCTGGGCAGGAATTGCTCCGACCAGGTAACGGCCCCGTTGCCCACGAACAGCATCAGCAGGCCTGCGAAGGCGGTACCTGCAATGGAGCGCCGGTCGGGCAGGCCTTCGCCTCTTGCCAGGCAGAAGCCGAGGAGCAGGGAGCCGGCGATGAGGAAGCGGGAAGCCGCCATCAGGAAGGGCGGGATGGTCTTGATCGCGAGGAGAATGCCCAGGTAGGTCGAGCCCCAGATGATATAGATGGCCGCGAACGCGGCGATGACAAGGCTGCGGGAAGGGTGCTGTCCGGGCATGCGCGAATGTAGCCATTCGCTGCCGGCCCTGAAGGAAGGACTATTTCTTTTTCACACCCGTCGCCTTCTTCACGGCATCGAGTCCGAACTGGTCGCGGATGCCGTCCACGGCTTTGAAGAGGCCGAGCTTTTCCACGTTGTCGTCGAAGAGGTTCATCTGCATGGTCATGGGCACGAGATGGCTGAAGCGCACGCCCAGCAGCCGCACCTTCTCACCCCGCTTGTAGAGTTTCCCGAACAGGTCCTTCACCTTGGGCAGGAGGGTGGTATCGAGTGCGGTATAATCCACCACTTCCTGTTTCGATACCGTTGTGAAATCCGCATAGCGCAGCTTCACGGTCACGCAGCCGGTGAGCTTGTCTTCGCCGCGCAGGTCATAAGCGGTTTCCTCGGTGAGCTTCACCAGCTCGGTATGCAGGAAAGCCGGGTCGGCCGAATCCTCATGGAAGGTGGTTTCGTGCGAGATGGACTTCTGCTCGCTGTAGGCTTCCACGGGCGCGTCGGAGATGCCATGGGCTTTGTCCCAGAGCTTGCGCCCCCACTTGCCAAAGCGGTACTCGAGCTGGTCCACCGGCGTTTTGGCGATCTGCTCAATGGTATGAATGCCCAGGGCCTTAAGCTGGGCCTCGGTCTGCTTGCCTACGCCCGGGATCTTCTCCACACCCAGGGGCCAGAGGAAGGCGGTCTCCTTGCCCGCGGGCACTTCGAGGTAGCCATTGGGCTTGGCCTCGTTCGTGGCCATCTTGCTCACGAGCTTGGACGTAGACAGGCCATACGAGATCGGGAGGCCCGTTTCGCGGGTGATCTTTTCCCGGAGCTCACGGGTGTAGGTGTTGACGCCAAAGAAGCGATCCATGCCGGTGAGGTCCACATAAAATTCATCGATGGAAGCTTTTTCATAAACGGGTACCGATTCGGCGATGATCTGGGTAACGATCCGGGAGTATTTCGAGTACTCCGAATGCGAGCCTTTGATGAAGATGGCTTCCGGGCAGAGGCGCCGGGCCGTCAGGGAAGGCATGGCGCTCTGGATGCGGAATTTCCGGGCTTCGTACGAGCAGGCGGCCACGATGCCGCGTTGCCCGTCGCCGCCTACGATCAGGGGCTTGCCCTTGAGGTGGGGACTCTTCAGCAATTCCACCGAAACGAAGAAGGCATCGAGGTCGAAATGGGCAATATGGCGCGGGGTGCTCAAGGTCTTCAAATTTACGCCGGTGGCGGCCGGGGAGCAATTATCTTTAGTCAACAATTCGTTATTCCTTGTCCCTCCATGCACTCGGAACATTCATTGACCAGCTGCACCCGCTGAAGGAAGCGGAGCGTGCCGCTTTCCTCGCTGTGTGGCAGCCGCTGGAGTGCAAACGCAAGACGGTGCTCACCGCTGCGGGGGAAACGGAGCGCCATCTGTACTTCGTGCTGGAAGGCGTGCAGCGCAGCTTTTTTCTGGGGGAGAACGGCACGGAAACGACCATCGTTTTCACCTACCCGCCTTCGTTCTCCGGCGTAGCTGATTCCTTCCTCACACAGAGTCCTTCCCCGTTTTTCCTGGAGACGCTCACGGCCAGCAAATTCCTCCGCACGTCCTATACCCAGGTAGAGGAATTGATGACCCAATTCCCGGCCATCCAGCGGCTCATCCTGCAGGCCACGGCCTGGGCGCTGAAAGGGGTGCTGGCCCGGCAGGTGGAGATCCAGTGCTGTACGGCCGAGGAGAAGTTCCGCCAGCTGCTGACCCGCAGTCCTCATGTGCTGCAGCTCATTCCCCACAAATACCTGGCATCCGACCTGGGGATGGATGCCACCACTTTCAGCAAACTTCTGGGGTCGGTCCGGATCTAATCTTGGTGTGGGCAAAGATTTTGCAACGGTAGAGCGGATAGGTTTGTAAAAAGATTCGATATGAAAAAGTTCAAGACCGACGAGCTGATAAACGACCTCGAAAACGATGTGCGCCAGATCATCGCCGCTGCCGAGCACCTGCGCACGGCCGACCCGGTGAAACTGAGCTACGTGGCCGAAGAAGGCAAGTGGAGCGTGGCCCAGTGCCTCGAGCACCTCAATATGTACAACCGCTACTACCTGCCGGCGATCGAGAAGTCGCTGGTGCACATCACCCGCGACCGGAGCGCTTGGTTCGTCCCCGGCTTTTTCGGCAATTATTTCGTGCGGATGATGGCGCCCAAGGATGTATACGAGGTGAAGAACAAAATGAAGGCGATGAAAGACTATACGCCTACCCGCGGAGTGAATGTTGAGGCCGTGTTCGATGAATTCCTCAAAGGTCAGAAGAAGCTCCTGCAGCTACTGGAAGTGGCACGTCGCCGCAACCTGAACTCCATCCGCATCCCGACCTCGATCTCGAAGCTGCTCCGGCTGAAGCTGGGCGATACTTTCCGCTTCCTCATCGCGCATGAGCAGCGCCACCTGATCCAGGCCCGCAATACGATCAAGTCGATCGGTATCGCTACAGATAAATTTCCAGTAATCCTGGAGGCAGCTCGACTCTGATCTGCCGCTTCTTGTGATCGATCCCGACCAGGGAATCTTCATGCAGGGGGATCAGGGCTTCCTTCCCCTGGTAGTCGATCCGGCAGAGTACCTGGTTGGGCTGTTCGATCACCTCCAGCACCGTGCCCAGCACTTCCTCGCCCTCCACGATGGCGAAGCCCAGGAGGTTGATGGGCGCCGACTTGGCGGTGAACTTCTTGAAATCTTCCTCCGTCATCCAGGCTTCCTTCTGCGCCAGCTTATTGGCGGCCTCCTTGGTATTCACGCCCTCGAACTTCACGAAGAGCTCTTCGTCGTTCTTGATGCGGGCGGCTTCCACGAACCAGGGGATGAAGCTTTCCTTCTTCTCCTCCACGAAGAGCGCGCGCAGCCCCTTCAGGCTCGTTTTCTTTCCCAGGTTATGTTTAAGCACCACCTCGCCCTTCAACCCGAAGGTGGAGACGATCTTCCCGATCTTGAAGTATTCTGTCATAGTCAGGTGCAATTTACAAACGACCGGCGCTACGCTTGGTCTTTAGTTTCGCGCAGAGGCGCAGAGGACGCGAAGACAGATTTATTTCTCTGCGATCTCTGCGCCTCTGCGCGCCATATATCGGTGAGCTTGCGAACAAGAAAAATCCCGATGGATAACCACCGGGATCAATCATTTGAAGGTCTTGGATGCGATTAAGCTTCCTGGCCACCCTCGTTGTTCGCTGCGGGACGACGCTCGCGGCGCTGATAGGGTGGGTTACGGCGTGCTCTACGTTCCCGTTGCGCTTCTTCCTGACGCTTGCGGATCTGGGCTTCATGCTCAGAATGCCACGACTGGAATTTCGTCATTGCAGTGGCCTCGTCAAACAAGCCGAGTTTCACACCACGAAGCAGGTGCTTCAGGTAGAGAACGCCTTTGTATGATAAGATCTTCCGAACGGTATCCGTGGGCTGGGCGCCTTTATGCAGCCAGTCCAATGCGCGCTGGCGATCCAGCTGCACGGTGGCAGGGGTGGTCAGCGGATTGTAGGTACCAAGTTTCTGAACGAATTTACCATCGCGGGGGCTGCGTGCATCAGCTACGACAATGAAGTAGAAGGGTCGCTTTTTGGACCCGTGTCTCTGTAAACGGATTTTAACTGACATCTAAATAGACATTTAAATGTGTGAAAAAATAAAAATTGGAAGGCAAATTTAAGCACTCCGGCCGACAATGGCAATAAGGAAAGCCTAAAAACTTTTGAGTCTGCGTGGGTTATGGCTCCGAGGGGCCTCGGCGAAGCAGGAAATACAGCACCGGAAGGGCGATCAGCCCCAGGGCCAGGGGGAGGAACCAGGGGCCCAGGCCCGCCGAACGGCCCGCCACGGTACGCAGGGTCAGCTGCACGATCCCGTTGAAGATCAGCAGCACGACCAGTTTGGTGATGCGGATCATCCGGGTGTAGGAGGTATATTCCTGTTTTGCATTTTCGGGAGTAATGGGTCGCAGGTAGTTGAACAGGTGGGGGAACCGGTTCAGGGCGGTCATCCCGGAAAACAGGACCGTGCCGATCACCGGTAAAAGCAGGATCGTTGCCTTCGGACCATAGTCGTCAGGTCTTCCCGAGGCATCGAAATGACTGGGGATCCGGTCGGGTAGGCCGGGGTAGGCGAGCGCTACCGCGGCCCACAGCGCCAGGAGGAGCAGCAGGCCGGCCACCTCGATCAGGCGGTCGGTGGGGGTCAGCGGGAGGCGGATCCGGGGACGGGGTTCCATGGCCTAAAGGTAGCTGGAGCAGCCCATTCACTCAGCTGCGATCAAAGAATCGCCGGCTTTATTGAGCGGCCTGCCGCTCGAGGATGGCTTTGAGGGTATGGAGATAGGCCTTCATATCCTTTCGGGCCACCATCCGGACCAGGAAAAGAGGCAGCGGAAAGCCCAGGGCGAAGCGCACGATCGAGGAATCGAATTCAAGCGTATATCGCACCCTGGTCGCGCCCTGCTCCTCTTTGTCGACCTCGCGGGTGGTCGTCAGGTAGAAGGGGTCATCCGCAGCTGACCGGAAAACCACCCGGCTTCCCGGCAGGTATTCGGCGCAGGTGAGCACCCGCAGGTGGTCCGGCACCTTCCGGGAAAGACGGGAATATTCCTTCGCCTCTGCGCCCGGTCCAACGACACCAATGATCTCTGTCCGGTTGATCTCCCGGCGCCATTGTACATCGTTGCGCAGGTCGGCAAGGAAGGAGAACACCCGTTCGCTGTCAGCCAGGATCGTGATCGTTTGAGAAATAGTGATCCGCATAATTATCGGCGAAATTAGCAGCCCGGTTACCGGTTTGGCCCATAAACCGGCTGAACTGTCCAGGGAAGAGGATGACTTGCAGCCAATGGGCTGAGCGCTCAGAATCGCAGCAATCCGCGGAAGCCCCGCCCCGCATAGTACGACTCTGCACCGTTGTGGTAGACGAAGATCCGTCCAAAACGGAAGTCGCCGAATATGGCGCCGCCCAGCTGTCGGATCGGCTCGGGCGATAGCAGCCAGCTGGAGGTCTTGGTGTCGAAAGGCCCGTAAGCCTGCAGCTGCCGGTACTGCTCTTCGTTGAGCACGTCGATGCCCATCTCGTAGGCCATGCCCAGCGCGCTGTTCTTCGGCTTGTGTTCCTTGCGCGACTCGAGGGCTGCGGTATCGTAGCACACACTCCTCCGCCCCTTCGGACTTTCAGGTGCACAGTCCACAAAGGCAGCTGCGCCGTCGATGGACACTACATCCGGCTCACCGCCGGTGGCTTCCATCTCGTTCAACGACCAGAGCAGATCCGGACGGGTTTCCAGCTTTTTTTGCACCTCGTTCCAGGCCAGTCCCTTGTGGCGGGCTATATTCTTCTCAAAACGGGTTTGCAGGGTA
>CBHWDR010000032.1:0-12951 GCA_966112575.1 uncultured Chitinophagales bacterium | reverse complement strand
CAGCTTCTCCGCAACATCGATGAGCAGATGGTCCTCAGCTCCGACCGGTTGCGGCTGGCGCAATACAAGCTCGATATCGGCGTGGGCATCCGGCCCGACGTGCTCCAGGCGCAGATCGATTTCAATCTCCAGAAAGTCGGGAGGATCAACCAGCTTTCGCTGATCGACCAGCGCAAACAGGAATTGAATCGCCTGATGAATGTAAGCCGCGACCTCAATTACAAGGTCACCGATACAATCATCGTCCGCGATGACCTCGTCCTCGGCAATTTGCTGGGCAACCTTGCTGATGTGAGCCCGGCCCTGCAGCTGCTCCGCACCAATATCGACCTTGCCCAGCTGGACGTGCGCAATGCCCGCGCGCTGCGTTACCCTACCGTTTCATTCACCTCTGCCTATAACTTCAGCCGCAACAGCAACAATGCGGTAGTGAACAATTTTACGCCCCTGTTCTCTCTCAACCGCGGGTTCAACTATGGCTTCACTGCCAGTGTGCCCATCTTCAACCGCTTCGCGGTGCGTCAGCAGATCCGGCAGTCGGAACTATCCGTACGTTACCGCGGGCTGGAGCTGGAAAACCAGCAGGCCCTGCTCAACACCGGCATCATCAACAATTATCGCCAGTATCTCGCGCAAAAAGAAGTGATCGAGGTATCCGATTCCTCAGTGCTGCTCGCACGCGAAAATCTCAATATCGAGCGGGAACGCTACCGGCTTGGGGCTACGACCTTTATTGAGCTCCGCCAGGCCGAAGAGAACCTGGCGAACGCCATTACCAACGCCATCTCCGCCCGTTATAATGTGAAGCTGGCGGAAACGGAATTGCTCCGCCTGAGAGGCGAGCTAGTTCGCTAACGCATAGCTACAGGCGAAAAGCGTGGGCGGCAGTTCGTAGATTTGCCGCATGAGCGCGAATACAACCATCATTCCGGCTGACGTAACGCCATTGGTAGGCATCATCATGGGTTCCGATTCCGACCTCACGGTGATGCAGGCGGCGGCAGATATGCTCCTGGAATTCGGTGTTGCCTATGAGCTGACCGTTGTCAGTGCCCACCGCACGCCGGAACGCATGTTTACCTACGCAAAGAACGCCGCCGAGCGGGGACTCAAAGTGATCATCGCCGGAGCCGGCGGTGCAGCCCATCTCCCGGGCATGGTGGCCTCACTTACCACCCTGCCGGTGATCGGCGTACCGGTGAAGTCGAGTAATTCCATCGATGGTTGGGATTCCGTACTCTCCATCCTCCAGATGCCGGGCGGCGTGCCGGTGGCCACCGTTGCCCTCAACGGCGCGAAAAATGCGGGCATCCTGGCCGCGCAGATCGTTGGCGCCTTCCAGCCGGAAGTGGGCAAGCGGATCGCAGCCTATAAACTCCGCCTGAATGAAGAAGTGCTGACGAAGGTGGAGCAGATTCGTCAGGGCGGACAGCCAAATCATTTCGACTAAGCGTCGGGCTCCTTAACCAGTACGGTAAATTGCTGTTCAAGTGCCGGCGAATGGCGGTACAATTCATCGATAAAGCCGCTTCCCCATTTGGCATAGAACAGGCTGAAGTTCTCGACCCGCTCCTGGAGGCCGTTTCTGGGAAATAGGGCGTCACGTAGCTTTTGCAGCTGCGCCTGCTGGGCCGACCATTTCCGTTTCTCCGCACGGATCATCTTTTTTTCGAGTTCTTCCAGCTGCCGGATCGCCCGGGTGCGCAACGCCGCTACATGGCGGGTGAGTGTGGGATCGATCGCCCCTGCCCGTTCCGACAAAACACGATAAAGCGCTTCAGCTTCGGCCAGTTGCCCGTTGAGTTGCACGGCTGCACCCTGTTCGCGCAGCACGAGGCTTTTCAGGAGCTGGTCGGTCGGGGTAAACAGTTCTTCATAGCTGATGCCGGTTTTGGCAACCAGCTGATCCCATTTGGATTCAACAACCAGGAAGGAATTGCGCAAAACCAATACCGGGAAGACCACCTGGTAATGGTCGAACAAGGCTTGAAGCTGTAGCCAGTAGGCCATCTCCCCTCCTCCGCCAACAAACGCGATATTCGGGAGAATCGTCTCCTGGAAGAGACCGCGCAGGATCACGTTCGGGCTGAAGCGCTCCGGGTGACCCGCAAGCTCCTCGCGGAGTTCTTCATCCGTAAACCGAAGCTCGCTGTTGCGTACGGAAAACCCGTCTGCTTCCCGCACAATGCGTTCGCGCAGCGCATCCCGTAAATAGAACAGGTTGATCTCGCGGGGATGTGCCTGCACTTTATACTGTTCGCCAAGTTTGGCGGAGGTTTCGGCAACGATGGACGAAGGCGTATTTTGAAACAGGTCGGCCTCGAAAACGGCGTGCATTGCCGCTTTCAGCCTTGCGTCGTCAGGAATGAGAACGATCAGTCCGTAAGCGCCGTAGAGATCATCGATCAGCTCAAAGGTTGCCGACTGGATGGTGGTGCCAAGTCGGTAGGCTTTTCGCAAAAGGCCGATCACTTCGGGTCCGTGCGCTTCACCCACCAGTTGCCCCTCCAGCTCATCGATCAGCCGGATCAGCGAATCATCCACCGTCATTCTTCCCACGGCCCCGGTCTGCACTTTTTTCCATTCGATCTTCTTGCCGTCGATCCAGGTATGATTGAGCTCAGCGAAGTCCGCGTCTTCCGAACCCATATAATACACCGGCACGAAATCATATTGCGGCAGCTGCGTCTTCAGCTCACCGGCCAGGCGGATCGCATGGATGATCTTGTACATGAAATAGAGCGGGCCGGTAAAAAGATTCGGCTGGTGCGCGGTACACACCGTAAACGTGTTTTCCGACCCCAGGAGCGAGAGATTGCGCTCTACCGCGGGCTTCAGCCGCCCGGCATACTGCTGGTGCAATACCTCCACCAACAGGCCCCTGTTCACCCGCTGCCCTTTCTTTTTCCCGATCGTGGCCCGGATGCCGTCTATGTCGGGTGTGCCGGCATAAAAAGAACGGAGCTGGGGCGCATGCCGCAGATAGTCGGTGACAATGCTCGTGAAGGATCCCGTTTGTTCGTAGTTCAGTCGGTGGGCAGCAAACATGGGTTAAAATTAGTCCATGACAGGCAATTGAATCTCCCTGTTCTTTTCATCGGCCTTCTCCAGGAGTTCTCTTCTTTACCGCAAGGATAAAAGAAAAGATCCCGGCCTTTCGACCGGGATCTGTGATTAGGGATTGTTCTCAAAACTATTGTCGGATGAACTTCACCAGCTGGGTCTTGCCTTTCTCGGTGTTACCGATGAGGAGATACTGGCCGGCAGCGAGGTTCGAGAAATTAAGGTTGTAATCGTTCTGACCTGCGATCGCGCTCCGCTGGAAGATGGTCACTACGCGTCCCTGCCCATCGATCACGCTCCAGGTAACTTTCATGGAACGACGAACGTTGAGGCGAAGTACGGTTTGACCCTGAACCAGGTTCGGCATCAGCACTACGCGCTGTACATCCGGATCCACATTCGGTGTGGCCAGCGGGAAGGAAAGTGTTCCGATGTTACCGATGATAGTCGGACCGAACTGGGTGGTCGAAATACCTGCCTGGCGGGCGGTAGACAGACCCGAAGGCGTGATACCGGTGGCAGGAGAAACGATATTCCAGTTGGTGCCGTTATGAACGCCGGCCTCCATGATCAGTGTGGGCGAAGCCGGTGCGGTCGCGTCCGCGTCGCTGTACTGCAGGATGATGTCAACCGGTGTTGTTACGGTGCTGCTTGGCGTGATCGTCCAGGTGCGATTGATCGCACGGGCTGGGTTCAGCACTCCGGCAGAAGGATTAATACCCGTAGCTACACGCACGGAGTAGTTGCGTCCCTGGCCGTTGTAGATGGTCACCGGGTTGTAGGAAGCAGCATCCGGACCTACAGGGATGATCACCTGCGAGGTCGTGATGTTGTTCGAGATCACACCACCGGTACCATTGGTCACGATGTGCGAAGCAGCCGTACCAACGATCGACCTGTTCAGTGTCAGGTTGTTCGTGCCAAGGGTAATGTTACCATTGGTCAGGATCAGGTTATTGCTCACCGTCACGTTTCCGCTCAGGGTCACACCGGCGCCATTCACCAGCATGGTTCCGACCGTAAATCCGCCGGCCGACTGGTTGGTCGCGCCTTTGAAGATGATCAGGCCATTGGGGGCGTTCACCGTTCCGCTGTTGGCGAGGTTGCCATAGGCGTTCAGGGTGCCGGTCGAAGCGATCGAAAGTGTGGCTCCGGTGGCGATGGGGAGATTGCGCACATCAGCCAGGAAGCTCACATTGGGAGCGAACGGTGTGTTCGCCGGGATGGTTACGTCCGTTGTAGCCGTGGGTACGCCTCCGCACCAGTTCTGCGCATTGTTCCAGTCGTTGTTGACCACACCGATCCAGCTGTTGCCGGTGGCTACCACCAGGTTCACCGCAGTGGAGGTTTGGTTGCCGCAAAGGCCGGTGATCACGACGTCATACAGTCCGGCGTCGCTGGCCTGCACGGGGTTGAAGGTAAGTGTGGCTTGGTTGTAACCGGGCACCGTGTTCGGCACATTTACACCGTTCTTCCGCCACTGGTAGGTCAGGTTGGCACCGGTGGCGGTAACACTCAGGGAAACCGAACCGCCAACGCAGGAGGCGCGGGGCACCGGCTGCTGGGTGATCGTGGTCACGCCGCTTACCTGCGCCACTACCGCTACACGCGGGCTGGGGCAATAGCCGGCCGTGTTGTTGAAGAATACCTGGGGACGCAGGCTCTGCGTCGCCGTGGCGATCGTCTGGTTGCAGAGCGAAGCCGATGTTTCGTTATCCGCACGGTAGTAAGCATGCGATACGAACGGCGTTGCATCCACTTGAACCGAAGAGCTGGTGCCACCGAAGTTGTTGTTGCTCCAGCATACTTCAACGATCACGTTCGAGGTGCCATCCCACTGGAAGGCCGTAATGAAGGGATAGTTGTTGAGACCGACGGTCGGCGTCACGGATGCGGCGGTGTACACCGTCGTCAGGCCGGTCTGCAGGGTCGTGGTCATCGCTGTAGCCGTCGTATTCTTCAGGCTGATCGAGAAATTGTTGTACGAAGTACCCGCTGCTGTTACGTTAAAGGCAAGCGAGTTGATCTGGTTAGCAGTGAGGCCCAGGCCCTGGAGCTCGGAAGCCAGGAAGAGATACTGGCTCTTCTTACCGCCGTAGAGGTGGTAGTAAGGGCTTTCGTAGCTCGTGCTGGTCGTGCCGCCGGCGCCTACTGCAGGAACGCCGGTTTCTGCTGCTGCATAATACGTGGTCGTTGCCGTGAGGTTAGGCGTTGTGTAGCTGTTGCCTACCGCCAGCGGGGTACCGCCGGTCGGAGCTGCATACCAACGGATCGTGGTGCCGGTGGAGCCGGTTGCTCCAAGGGTCATCACGCCCGGACCGCAAAGCGCTGCCGGGGTAGTGGTCACCACCTGCGGGCTGTTTACAGCGATCGTGGTCGTGGGTGAGGTACACACGTTACCAGCACCGTCTTTCACATCCACTTTATAATACGTGGTCGCGGTGATGGTAGGCGTCGTATACGTACCGCCGATGGCATTCGTGATCGGTGTGTACGAAGAACCATTGGGCGAAGTATACCACTGGAAGCTGCCTGCGCCATAGCCGGTGCCCGGGTTTAGCGTCAGGGTGCTCGTGCCGCTCACGCAAAGCGCAGAGGCAGAAGGACTGATCGTGATGTTGCCGGGAAGGACCGTCACTTTCACGGAGTCGATGTTCTGGCAGCTGGTGGCTGAGTTGAAGGCGGTCAGCACATAGGTATAGGTGCCACCTACGTTCGTCTTCACATATACCGTGCTGTCGTTGGTACCTGCCGTATACGGGGTAGCCAGGTTCGGCGTGGTATACAGGTTGGTAGCCGGCGACCAGGTGTAGTTGTTGAAGTTGGCGATCGGTGTGGTTACGGTCAACGGAAGGGTCGCATTGTTACAGATGGTCACATTGCTCGTCAGGCCCAGGGCCGGAGGTGCAGTGATCGTGGCGGTAACAGCCTGGCGCGGGGTTTCGCAACCTTCGCTGATGTTGATATTGAAGAAGCCATTGTACTGGGTCAGGCTGGTAGCCGAACCGGAAGTGGTAGCCGAGCCAACGATCGAGAAAGAACCACTGGGCGAGGTGAACGGATAGTTACAGGTGAAGGTTCCGATCCGGTAAACACCACCGGTTGAGTTGGTCAACTGGTAGGTGCCCGATGTGGGAACGGACCAGCCCAGGGTCAGCACTTTCGGAATACCTACTTCGGCAGCCGTAAAGGTGAAGGTCTGGGAGGTGATGTTCGCTGTCGACAGTGAGTTACGTAGCGCCACGGTGAACGTGCCTGCAGCAACCGGGATCACGGTAACCGAGTTGATCGTAACCGGCGCGGTCGTGTTGAAACGAAGCGGCCAGTCGGAAGAGGTAACCGAAGCCAGGGTTCCGCAGTTCGCTGCGGTTGGCGACAGGCCAACAGTGGCACTCGAACCACCGGAGGCAGCGGCTACATAATAAGTGGTATTGCTCGAAATGATCGGCGTAGTGAAGAGTGCGCCTGTACCTACGGGAACGCCGCCGGTTGCAGAAGTATACCAATTGAGCGTAGAACCGGCATTGGCGGTAGCGGTCAGGATCACCTGGCCGGGTCCGCAACGGGTTCCACCTGCAGACGATATCAGCTGGGGCGCGTTCAGGGTTACGGTCACCGCTGCCGAGGTATCATTGTTGGCATTACAGGTTGCATAAGCGCGGTAGTACGTAGTCGCTGTGATCGCGGTAGCCGGAGTATACGTAGTGCTGTTGGTGCCCACGTTTGTCCAGGAACCGGGTGCACCGGTTGCCGATGACTGCCACTGGATATTACCGCCTGCGCTGTTGGCCAGGGTCAGTGTGGGCGTGCCACCGGTTACGCAATAAGCGCCGGGCGTTGCCGAAACCGTACCAACGGTCAGTGCAACCGCAGTGCGGGTTGTGGACTGCATGGCATTGTTGGCAGCGGTCACATCACCGGCAGCTGTTGCCGTTGCAGTGAACACGTAGTTGCCAGCAGCGCTCATGTTATAGGCATTCGAGATCACTACTTCCAGGGAGTCGCCTGAGGCGAGGGTGCCCGTGCTGATCACAACAGGTGTGAACGTAGTTGCATTCGGCCCCGTGACGGAAGCCGTAACGGTCACCGGAGTGGTAGTGAAGTTATGTGCGTTCGCACTGTAGTTGCGGATCTTCACGCTCACGGTCTCCGTTGCCGAGTAACAGTTCTTCTGAACCGGCGATACGAGGCGCATCACACCCAGGTCGATGCCCTGGGGCGGTACCACTTCGTAGGCACCGGGCGTAGGTGTGGACGCGTTACGTGGTGTGTTAACGATGTCGGTCGTCACTCCCGCAGCACCGCCGGCCGTAGCTACGGAACCGTTGAGGGGAAGCAGGTTACCGGTGGCTACACTGAGGAACTGCGGATCCGCCTCGATCGACTGCTGGTCATAGGCAGCGCTGTTCGATGCTTTCCATGCTGCAAGGGTGGTGAAGGCCGAGTTGAGGAAGGCATATTGCAGTGTGCCGGTAGTTGTTCCGAAATGGAAGACGTTGTTGTCGATCACGGAGCCCGTTGGCGTGGTTGAGCTGTAGTTGTACAGGCGCTTGGTACCGGTGCCGCCGCGGGAGATCGAAGCGATGTTGTTGCGCACCGTGTTGTTTGTTCCAATGATCTGGAAGGCGCTGGAAACGCCGGTTGACGTAGCGTTGGGATCATCAAGAACCACGGTGTTATGCAGCACGCGCCAGTAGTTCACTACGTTCACCAGGATACCATTCTGCACGCCACCCCGGTTGAAGATATTGTAGATCACGTTGTTCGAAACCGTATTTGGCGTGGCCAGAGTTCCGGAAACGTTGATGCTGATACCGTTGAACGTCGATGTGGACGTGTTGTTCGCATTGTAATAGTCGTGGATCCGGTTCTTGTCCACCAGGATGTTGGTGTTCGTGCCGATGTAGATACCGGAAGTGGTCGTGGTCGTGGTCCGTCCGGGCATCGAGATGTCGTTGCCCGAGATCACGATACCGGTCTGGCCGTTCGCGTAAATACCATAGAGATAGGGATTCACAATCCGGTTATTCCGGACAATGTTATTCGTGTTGTAAGGAGTTGAGCCCGGTCCAAGCAGGTAGATGCCGTTGTAACCACCGTTAACCGTGTTGAGCTCAAACAGGTTGTTGCTGCCTGAATTACCCGCAACCGCAGTACCCGTAGCAGAGCCATTCACATAGATACCCATGTAAGCGGTGGTCGACGTCGAGGTAGCGTTGGTGGTGATCACCGAACGGCGGATGATATTGTTATCGGCCTGCCCGGTCAGCACGATGCCCCAACCAGAAGTACCGGAAGCCACATTCACATTCAGGCTGTCGATCCGGATCCAGTCGGCGCCATTCAGCAGGATACCATGCGGCGCTGCGGCCGTAGGGCTCGACTGAAGGGTTGCGCCATTACCGTTGAAGGTCACCGTATTCGTGGAAGAGGTGTTACCGATGGCCGGGATGGCGATCTGCTCGTTATACGTGGCCGTGGTCACATTGAAGGTCACCGGTCCGGAGATACCGCAGGCGATCGCGTTGACGGCAGCGGTAAAGGTGGTGAAGTTGTTGGGGCCGGCAGGTCCGCCGATGGTGTACACACCACCCGGGAACAGGGCCGGAACGCTTACCGTGAACTGCGGGGTCGTTGCGATATTACCCGAGCAGATCACCTGGGCTACGTAATAGGTTGTCTGGGTTGTAGGGGCCGTGGTATAGGTCTGCCCGGTGGCACCGGCGATCGGTGTGTAGGGGCCGCCTGCGGTTGTCGAAGACAGCCACTGATACGTAAGGCCGGTGGCTACCGTCTGGCCGCTGATGCTCAGGGTAGTGGTCTGGCTGGCGCAAACCTGGTTGCTGCCGGCGATAGTGCCCGGGTTCGGAGCGCCCACGCAGGGCAGCGGAGCCTGGAAGATATAGATGCGGCCAGCTCCCGGGTAAGCCGTATTCAAATCATTCGGCGTGGTGGTGCTGGAGGTGTGCGTTGCCGTGGTAACCGACTGAAACTTATAAACGGTGGTTGAGTTCTGTGCACCGCGAAGGCCTACGGTAGCCGAGGTCGTAGTGCCACCGGTAGCCCCGTAGCGGATCTCGATGTTGTTGGTAGATTCGTAGAGCCAGATCTGGAAACGGGTGTCCGCCGCTCCGGACGTGTTCCGGGGCACGGTTACAAACCATTCCACTTTCAGGATACGGTTCGGGGCGGTACCGTCCAGCTTGTAGCGGACTGCGCCGTTCGTACCCGTGGCGAGGTCATCCCAAAACGCCATGATCTTCGGGATGTTCGTGGTAGAAGACAGCGTGTTCGTGAACTGGGAGGTTGCAGCTACACCAAGGGTCATGAAGCCGTCGGGAGTGACCGAGAAATTCGTGTAGCTCGTGCCTTCGTAATTAAAGGTAAACCCGATCGGCAGGAGGCCCGACGGGTCATCATCGACACTGGATCCGATCGCCTGCGTGGCGCCGGTCATGGGGTCGATGGTCGTGCCCGTACCCGTTGAAAACCCATAAAGGTCAACGGTTTGGGCTTTGGAAAGGATTGCTGTGGTTAAGAGAAATAGGGAAAGTAAAATTCTTGAGTAGAACTTTCTCATAAGCTGTCTTATTGATTGAATTGATATAGTTCTGTTAAAACTAAGTGGTGGAAAAGTAAGTTATTTTGCCTATTCGCCCCCAAAAAAATTTCACCCAAAACGGGAATAAATCGAGCAATGTCAAGCCCTTCAAGCGTTTCAGGCTGTGTAAAAATTCAGATGTGGAAAACTGCCGGGCTTGTTTTCGTCAACGCAGGATTTCGGCATCGGGGATGGGTTTTTTCCATCGGCGCAGGCGGTAAAAAAAGAAGCGGCGGGCTACCTTGCCGCTCCGGTGGATCTCTGCTGTAAACGCCAGTACCGAACTGCCGAACCAGTCGGCCGGTACCCGGTAGCGCTCATCGGAAGGAACGACGCAATAAGCTGCTTCCGTCAGCGGAAAATTACGGTTCGGGTTGGTCCAGAGGTATTGCCCCACCTGCGTTGGTTTCCCCAGGCCAACCATGCGCAGGCCAATCGGACGGGCGAAATAATAGTCAACGTGCGCCCCCCACCAGAAAGCTGTTACCATAAAGGCGTCAGCCGGCATGATACCGGCAGACTGGTCGGAACGGTAAAGGGAATCGAAAGACCGGGCCGCTTCGCGCCAGCCATACATATCCAGGGTCATGTCGCCTCTCCCCTTCCGTTCGCCGGTCTCCCGGCTGTAGGTTCCAGGTAGGTAACGAATGACCAGGGAGTAGCCGACGATACAAACCAGGAAGAGTCCCAGCGACCACCGCAGGAGCGTCGGGAAGGTAGCCCGGTAGCGTTCGGCCAGGAAAACCGAGGCCAGCGGGATCAAGGTGATCCAGGCGGGTCCGCTCCAGTGGGGCATGGTGACCGGCATGAAGGCCGAAACGGCCAGCAGCACCAGGATCAAGGGCAGGGCCACCAGGCTGTAGATCCGCAAGGTATCGCCCCCACGCGACCGGCGCGTGGTCCGGCCGAGAAGAGCCACCAAAATGATCGCCGTATTCAGGGGGTTGTTGAAGCTGATCTGACTCAGTAGCTGTACCAGGAAGCTATGGCCGTTGAGCCCCCGCAGGCTCAGGTCCATGCGTCCGCCATGCAGGGCAACCGAAGCCATCCGGTGCTCCAGGTTCCAAATGATGAAGGGACTGATCACGAGGCAAAAAACGGCGGCACCTAAATATGAAGGGACCTGACGGAACCAGCTTCGCCGGTAAAAGATGGCGTAAAGCAGGACTCCTGACCAAAGAAAGATCCCATGCACCTTGCTCATGAAAGCCAGGCCGGATAGAAGGCCGAAAAGCAGCCAGTTTTTGCGGGCTGCCGGATTTTGCCCAATCCTGGCCAGCATCCATAATGCGCCGGTCCAGAACACCATCTGGGGCGCATCCGGCATCAGGTAGAGTCCGGCCGTGACACCCGAATAAAAAAATCCCTGGTAAAGTAGGGCGGCGATCCAGCCTGCCCGCTCCGAGTGCAGCAAGCGCGTGGCCCGGTAAAGAAAATAGCTGGCGACCATACTGCCTGCCACACTGCCGATCCGGAGGAAGCCTTCCCAGCCTTCGAGCGCCAGGTTGAGGGTGAACAGCCGCACCCAGATAGCGATCATCGGCGTGTGATCGAAATAATTCCACTGCAGCTGCTGGCTGTAGAGCCAGTAATAGGCTTCATCATTGCCCAGCTCCAGCCAGAAAGCAAGGAACAATTTCAGAACACCGATCAGCAGCACCACCCGGATCACTGCCCGGCGGCTCTTCTTATCGATGGCCCTTGCTGTTTCTTCCTGCAGGTCTTCTGATGGATCGCCTTTCATTTCCTTGTTCCGTGGAGGTAAAAAAATTCAGGCCACTCAAAGGAGCCGGTCCAACTGCCGCTGGTAGTCGTACTGTAGGTCTTCATGCATGGTGGAGATGGCTGTCTGGACTTTCTTCAGCTGTCCCTGGTAGAGGTTGCCCAGCACCGAGTTTTTGGTCAGGGGCAGGTCCTCCTTGCGAAAAAGACGACAGAACTCCATGCGGATCTCGGCTTCGGCTGCTTTGGAGCCGGCAAAGCGGATGTATTTGTTGGCCAGACGCAACACCTTGCGCACGGTTTTTTTCGCGAGGTATAATTGTCGGCTATTGATGGTCGTGAATCCTTCCGCCAGTTCTTTCTGTACCTGCCGGATATAGGCCTGCTCGTCGGCCGCCTCGAACAGCAGGTAGGTGAGTAATTCCTTGTTCTCTTTTTTATGACGGGCAAGGCGCAGGCAAAGCGCAACCAGGGTCGCCGGCGTTGCCGCGCCCAGTTCCTGCTTGATCTCCTGTAAGGAAGCTGCTTTCATCCGGCAAATAAACAAAGAATGCACCCGGTTTAACATTTGCTTGTGCCGTTTTTTTCCGCCCGGCAGGTCATACGGGAAACCGCCGTTATGAGCCTCTCCATTTTCATCACCCTCTTCTTCCTCATCCTGCTGATGGTCCTGGCCAAGCGCCGAGAGCTGAAACAGGAGGATATGGAGCACCGTTAGTGGTTCTTCTCTTCGACCTTCTCGGCAAGCCGCTCGTTGTCGATCCCGTCAGGAATAAAGAAGAGGATCGGCAGAACAATGAAGCAGGCATAAGCCAGGTAGTAGTTAATGAAGGCCAGGGGTAGCGCCGCTACGTAAGCAGCCGCTCCTACAAGGGATTTGGTTTTTGCCCGGATGGAGATCCTTCGTACTTCTTTTGTCAGGGTCTGGTCCTGGTCGTCGTGGACCAGGTTCTTCCGGACGGTATACGACCGCATCCAGGCGAAATTGAGCGTGGTCAGCAGCATCACGGTTGCGTAGAGGGCGATCGCCTCTGGCATCCGGGGGTTGGCGGCAATAACGGCCGTGCAAAATGGGATGAGGCTCACCCAAAAGAGAAAGACCAGGTTCTGCACCAGTAGCTTCTCATCGATATGCCTGACCAGGTGGAACATGTGATGGTGGTTGATCCAGAAGATCCCGATCATCATGAAACTAAACGCGTAAGGCACCAGGTAGCGGATCGCCTCCAGCAATTGCCTACGCAGGCCAAACTTCGTTTCCTCCACGTCCAGGTCGGGCAGCTTCAACTCCAGCACCATAATGGTTATGATGATCGCCAGCACACCATCGCTGAAGGTTTCTGCACGGGTTGTGCCGATCTTCATACCGACAGGGATACAATTTTTCAGCCAAAGCTCTGCCGGAACGATCGGTGATAAGCCCTTTCTCCTTATCTTGACCAGGTCACCATTGCTGCGCCCGTTCATGTCGGGTACAATACTTGCAAAACTCTGGTGGATCATCCGGTAATTGTTTTGACTATGGCAGATATCTTCGGCGCCCCTACCATCCCCTTTTCCTATAT
>CBHWDR010000031.1:0-13047 GCA_966112575.1 uncultured Chitinophagales bacterium | reverse complement strand
AGGCGGCGGCATTTGGCGCGCAGCTCGAAGATGTTGAGGGCCGCGGTATCGTCGATGAAGATCGGCGCCTGTGCCAGGCGCTGGATGCCCTTGGCATAGAGCTGCTTCATTTCGTGTTCTTCCATCTTGCCGCGGGAGATCTTCTCGAGGTGGATCTCCGACTCGGCCGAGAGGATCCTTTGTACCAGCTGGGCGGCACTCATCTCCAGCGAGAAGACGGCCACACCTGTCGGGCGGTTGGCATAAAGGGCCGCGCTCCGCGCCAGGTTGAGGGCGAAGGCGGTTTTACCTACGGCCGGACGGGCGGCGAGGATGATCAGGTCCGTGTTCTGCCAGCCATAGGTCACTTTATCGAGTGAGGGGAAGCCGGAAGGCACACCGGTAATGTCTTCATTCTTATGCCGCATGTCCTCGATCCGCTGGATGGTTTTCACCAGTACGGAGTCGATGGTCTCGTACGAATTGCGCAGGTGGGTGGAGGTCACCTCGTACATCTTGCTTTCGGCCTGGTCGAGTAGGTCGAACACATCGGTCGAGTCTTCATAAGCCTCGGAGATGATCTCTCCCGAGATGCGGATGAGCTCGCGCTGGATGAATTTCTGGAGGATGATCCGGGCGTGGGCTTCGATGTTGGCCGAGGAAACCACCGAATTGGTGAGCTTGGTTACATAGTAGGGACCACCAACGAGGTCGAGCTCTTCCCGCATGCGGAGTTCTTCCACCACAGTGAGGATATCGATGGGCTGGCTTTTGTTGGCCAGGCTCTGCATCGCCCGGAAGATGCGCTGGTGCGCATCCACGTAAAAGCATTCGGGCTTGAGGATCTCGATCACGTTGTCAAAGGCTCCCTTTTCAAGCATGATGGCACCGACCACGGCTTCCTCAAGCTCGCGGGCCTGGGGAGGCACTTTGCCATAGATCATGGTGCTCAGGTCGGGTCCGGCGGTCTTGCGTCGATTTTTCTTGTCCCTGTTTAAGTTCGTCAGATCCATACGTACAGTTCAAATAGTTAAAGCACTGGTTGCGAAGCTGACTCCGGAACTGATAACTGGTCCACCGATCCATTATTCGACGCCGAGGCAGTTGCCCTGCGGCAGGAACGGAGCAGAACTCCATGCCTGGCGAAGGACAGGGTTAAGGGGGTACTCGGGCGCTAGTTCGTTAATTTATGATGATGAGATGGTTACCAAATTGTGATCCCGTAAGTCAGTTGGCGAATATAAAGGGCCCGGTAGTGATGCAAATGCCGGCCGTGAAGTTTATTTTACTGCACAGGATTTCCTCCTGTTGTTCACCGATCCTGGCGGGTTATCCACACCCTTCCCTTCGCTCTCCACAAAATTGATCTTTTTTCCGCACCCGGAAGCCGGTTGTGCACAAGTTCTGTCCATAAAAAAATCCCGCTGTTTTTTTGGTGGTCTCGTTCCGCCAACAGAATGGCCTTTCTCGTTTAAAACCGAGCGAACGGCTTGTCCGGCCGACTCATTTTGCCCTGCCAATCCGCGTCCAGGGCGGCTCCCGGCGGATGGGATTTATCCACGCGTGTTCGGGAGTTCGCCGAGTTTGCAGAGTTCAAGGGTTCAAAAGTTCAAGAGTTCAAGAGTTGCCCGGTTCTCCCCTTGATCTACTCCCCTCTCCTTTGAGAGGTACACGAGCGAAGTGAAGGGTACGCGCGGAGCGCTTGGGGGTGAGGTCTTCCTTTTCCTGCGAGCTTGCGAGCCAAAAATCTAAAACTCGAATTCCCTCCGGTGCATGTTCCAGCGCACACCGCCATAGACGACGAAGGTATTCCGCCCGGGTGCGATGGTGGTGGCGGCTTCCTTGCGGTAGACAGCATTGAGCTCGATGAAGAAATTGGGTTTCCACTCGTAGGATACGAGGGCAGAAAGAAGGGCGATCTTATTCCGGATGCCGCCCGCCAGGTCGTAGCCGTAATCCCGCGTTCGGAAGGGCGGGATGTTGGGCAGGAAGATATTGCCGCCGTTGCTCACGTTGGCGGTATCGCGGCCCTGGGTATAGTAGAACAGCTTTCCCTGCAGGAACAGGCGACCGGTCGGCTGGTAACGCGCCATGCCCACCCATTCCTGGAAGTTGGCGCCCAAAGGATGGGCGAGGGGCTGGTTATAATGCGTATAGTTGGCCACCGAATCGCGGTGCGAATAGGTAAAAGGGCGTACGCGGTTGCTCTCCACCTGCAGGTCGAGGTTCTTCACGTTGAAGGCATCGATATACTTTGCACCCAGTTGGAAGCCGATCTTGTTGGCCCACCAGCCCGTGCCCTTGCGCAGCTCTGTAAGGTTGAATTCATCCAGCAGGAATTGCCCGTAGAACTGGTAGCGCTTCTTCACATTCGCCTTCAGATCCAGGCCGGCTACCGAGTTGTCGAAAGAGCCGTTCTGCTGCTCGATGGAGCGATAGAAGATCACCGGGTTGAGGTAGCCGAATTCGAAATGGTTGTTGCGGCCGAAGACCACACCTTCAAACAGGCCCACATTGAGCCACTTGGTGGGCGCGATGCTCAGGTGGTGCATGGCGGCGTACTTCTTCGGGAAGAGCTGGTCGGCATTGAGGCGCTGCGCGGTGTTGAGTTCGATGAAGAGGTTCTGGTAGTTGAACTTCCAGATCCGCGTATTGATCTTGAAAAAAAGATAAGGTGAGGAGAAGTCGCTGAGGAAAAGCGAACGATAACCATGGCCGATAAAATTTTTGTCATAGCCGAACTGGAAGTCGATGTACTTCGTGGCACTGAAAGTGACATAACCACGCGCGTCGAAGTAGTCATAACCGCTGGTTTTAAAATCTTTGTAGAATCCCTGTCCGGGTACAGCTTTGCGTGCGGCAACGAATTCCTGCACATACAGGGGATCGCGTTCCTGGTTATCGGTGATGTAGGCAGCGAAGCCGATCTTGTTGGCGATGCGGCCGCGCAGGGTGACGCCGCGGGTATTGAGAAAGATATGCTGGTCATTGTCTTTCTCTTTGCCAATGTAATACTGGAACACCGGGTTCACAGCAAGGAAGAAATCTTTGGAGTGGACTTCGTAGAGGTTGGCAGGGGAGGCGTAGAAGTTTTTGAGGAAACGCTTCGACTTCAGCGCCTGGCGATCGGCTTCCGGGAGGTATTCAACATTATTGGTCAGGAGGCGGTGGTAATTGTACTGATCCACCTTGGTGAGGGAATAGGGCGTGCTGCTGTTGAAGTTGGCTGAAAGGCTCGACATCACCTGTTCGCGGCTGAAGGGCCGGAGCATGGAGAAGTTGCGCGATGAGTCGCGCTGCAAATGGATCTCGAGGCGCTCGAGCAGGATGTTTTCCCGGGCGTCCTGGGGGAAATAAGTGGTTTGCGCGAAAGCAAAGGCGGGAAAGAGAACTAGGGCAAGTCTGAACAGGCTTTGTTTAATTTGCATGCAAACCGGTTTTTCGTTTTTCAAGATTATGCAAAAATATCTGATTAAGGCCATCGACATGGTCAATGAGGGCCGCATCCGCAATGTGGATGTGCTGCTGGCAAACGGACGTATCGAATGCATCGGCGAGCAGCTCGCAACCCCGAAAGGCGCGATCGAGATCCGGGGGGAAGGCAAATACCTCTTCCCCGGCTGCATCGACGACCAGGTGCATTTCCGCGAACCCGGGCTGACTCACAAGGCCACGATCCACACCGAGGCCAGGGCCGCGGTGGCCGGCGGGGTGACCTCCTTCATGGAAATGCCCAATACCAACCCGCCCGCGCTGACCCAGGAATTGCTTGAAGAGAAATATGCCATCGCCGCTCGCACCTCGCTGGCCAACTACTCCTTCTTCATGGGCACGGCCAACGACAATGCCGACGAGGTCCTGCGCACCAACGACAAGCGTGACCGGGTCTGTGGCATCAAGATCTTCATGGGCTCTTCCACGGGCAGCATGCTGGTCGATAATTATATTACCCTTGACCGCATCTTCCGCGATGCCGGTGTGCTTATCGCCACACACTGCGAAGACGAAGAGATCATCCGCCAGAACAAAGAACGGATCCGTGCTGAAGGCCGGGAGCTCACTGCCGCCGACCATCCCCTCATCCGCGACGAGGAAGCCTGTTTCGAATCTTCCTTTCGCGCCGTGCAGCTGGCCAAGAAATACGATACCCGCCTGCACATCCTGCACATCACTACGGCGAAAGAGCTGCAGCTATTCTCGAACATGCTTCCGCTGAAGGAAAAGCGCATCACGTCCGAGGTCTGCGTGCATCACCTGCATTTTACTTCTGATGATTATGCCCGCCTTGGCAACCAGATCAAGTGCAACCCGGCCATCAAGGCGCCGCATAACCGCGAAGCGCTCTGGCAGGCCCTGCTCGACGACCGCATCGACGTGATCGCCACCGACCACGCACCGCATACCTGGGAAGAAAAAGGCGAGGCTTATGAAAAAGCGCCTGCCGGGCTTCCGCTCGTTCAGCATCCGCTCCTGCTCATGCTCCATTACTACCGGCAGGGACGCATCTCGCTGGAAGATATTGCCCGCAAGATGAGCCACGCCGTTGCCGACCTGGTGATCGTAGACCTCAACCATCCGCAGACCGTGCGTAAGGAAGGCTTGCTGTACAAATGCGGCTGGAGCCCCCTGGAAGGCATGGAGCTGCCGGCCACCATCACGCATACCTTCGTCAATGGACGCCTGGTTTATGGAAATGGCCGGTGGGATGAATCTCAGATGGGGCAGAGGTTGCTGTTCGACCGTTAGCCGCTGAAGGCCGTGCACGGAATTTGCCGCCTTTGCTCTAGATTGTAACACAAGAAGCGTTTGTCGACCGGGTCGGCCGACGGTGAACCTCAGCACATGCAGATCGACAAAATCTCCTTTAACGACATCTCCATCTTCCACCAGGAGGAAGAGTATTCCATCTTCCATAAGCTCAACTTCACGCGCACCGTTGGCGGCAAGGAATGGCTGCGCCGTTTTTTCAGCGATCCCCACCGCGACCTGAAGCGGATTATCGGTACGCAGAACATCATCAAGACCCTGCTGGCCCATATCGACGACTGGCCAAAGGAGATCACCAATGGCACGGTGATCATGGTGGAGAAATTTCTTGAGTACGACCTGGATCCGCTTCCAAGGAACGCCTCTTCCGTGAACAGCCTTGCCTACCGGGTGCTTCACAATTCCGATTACGAGATGCTGAAGTATTCGGTGAAGCATTTTGCCGATTTCTACCGCGGACTCAAAAAGCTGCTCTACCTCTTTTCCGATACGGAGTTGCCGCATCACCTGCGCTTCTACCTCGACCGTATCGTGGACCTGGTGCGGGAAAAGCCTTTGCAGGAGCTCGCCAACTCGAACCCGGAGATTCCATTCACGACGAAGCAGAATGTTTACTTCGCCCATCAGCTGCGGATGCACTACCGAACCGGTACCCGCGAGCTGGTGGAGATCTACAGCCGCCTCGAGGCCTGGTTCTCCATGGCCATGGCCGTAAAGACCTTTGACCTGCAGTTCCCGCAATTCATGGAAACCGACCAGCCCTTCCTCGACTGCAAGGGGCTTTACCATATCATGCTCTCCAAGCCCGTAGCATATGATGTGCATCTTTCACAGGAGCAGAATTTCATGTTCCTTACCGGCGCCAACATGGCGGGTAAGAGTACGCTGATCAAAGCGGTTGGCTCTTCCGTTTTTCTTGCCCACCTGGGCATGGGTGTTCCCGCAGTTTCGATGCGGCTGAGCATGTTCGACGGACTGCTTTCGAATATCAATGTGGCCGATAATATTGTCCGGGGCGAGAGTTACTTCTTCAACGAGGTGCAGCGGATCAAGACCACGATCCAGAAGATCAACGATGGAAAGAAATGGCTGGTGCTGATCGATGAGCTCTTCAAAGGCACCAATGTGCAGGATGCGATGAAGTGCTCGATGACGGTGATCAAGGGATTGATCAAGATCCCCAACTCCCTCTTCATCCTTTCCACGCACCTTTACGAGATCAGCGACGACCTGCGACCCTACCCCAACATCCAGTTCCGCTATTTCGAAACCAAGGTCAAGGACGACCAGCTGGAGTTCAGCTATGAGCTGAAAGAAGGCGTCTCCAACGACCGTATCGGCTACGTCATCCTCCGACGCGAAAAAGTGGTGGAGATGCTGGAAAATTTATAGCGTGTTGAAAAATCAGGCAGTAGGCAGTAGGCAGTAGGCAGTAGGCAGTAGATAATGTAACCGGGTAAGTTAACTCAGGATAGCAGAGAAATACCTGCCGAAGGCTTCGATATTCATTCATTGAGGGAAGTGCTCCAATTAAAGAGGCTCACCGCCCCTCCCGAACAGTCGGGAGGGGCGAAATAAAGGTAACCCAAGGTCCCGACCTCCCGAACGTTCGGGACGGGACAGCCCTGGGACACTAAGGATCCCTCATGCCCCCAGTGCCCCATCGGGGCGCAACCTACGCCAGCCTAGCCTTGATATTTCTTTGACCTGTCGCCCCTTCGGGGCTTCATGAATCAAAATCGCCGTCATCCCGGGGCTCACGCCCGGGGCTACCAACCTATCGCCCCTTCCGGGGCTCAGGAAATAAAGAATAAAGCCTGCCCGACATAGCTTTAGCGAAGTCGGGAACAAGAAACAACGAATGTCGAGGGGAAGAACCTCTAACCTAATAATGGGTCATACCAAAAAGCCATATAAAAACCGTTAAGAAAAGATTGCTTTAAACAAATCTTTTGTGCCTTTGTGTCTTCGTGTCTCTGTGGTTCAAAAAAAGGGTAAGGACCATCCCCCATGGAGTCTCATTCTCGAATTCCCTCATTTTCGAATTCGCTAATTCCCGAATTCCCTAATTTCCTCCCATGAAACGTGTTCTCCTTTCTTTTTCCCTTTTGCTAGCCCTGGTTGGCAGGGCCCAGTCGCCGATCGATGTGCAACACTATCGCTTCGAGCTGGAGCTGAGCAACAGCAGCGACGTGATCAGCGGCAAGGCCACCGTGAAGGTGAAGTTCCTGCAGCCGGCATCGCAGTTGCGCCTGGACCTGACCGCGCCCGATGACCAGGAGAGCGGATCCACTGGTATGCGCGTATTCCTCGTGGAGGAGAACAAACAGATGCTCCGCCAGACCCAGTCGGGTGAGACGCTCACCATCCTGCTGAGTACTCCGGCTAAAGAGGGGGAGGAGCGGACCTTCATCATCTCCTACATGGGTGCCCCGAAAGATGGCCTGATCATCTCGAAGAACAAGTTCGGCGACCGTACCTTCTTCGGCGACAACTGGCCCAACCGCGCCCACCACTGGCTGCCGGTGAACGACCGGCCCGATGACAAGGCCAGTTTCGAGTTCCTGGTGACTGCCCCTTCCGAATACAAAGTGATCTCCAACGGGCTCCAGCAAAAGCCGCAGGTGCAGAGTGGCAAGACCACCTGGCATTACCGCGAAGAGACACCACTGTCGACCAAGATCATGGTCATCGGTGCGGCGAGGTTTGCGGTTACCCATTACAAAGACAGTCCAAAAGACATCCCGGTTTCGGCCTGGGCCTACCAGCAGGACAGTGCGAAGATCGCCGCTGAATATGCCGCAGCGCCGGCCATCCTCAACTACTTCTCCAGCTACATCGCGCCCTTCCCGTATAAGAAGCTCGCCAACGTACAATCGACCACCATTTTCGGGGGCATGGAGAATGCCGGTTCGATCTTCTACGATGAGAAAGGCGTGCGCGAATCCACCGTGGCGCACGAGATCGCGCACCAGTGGTTCGGCGACATGGCTTCGGAAAAGAGCTTCGCACACCTTTGGCTCAGCGAAGGCTTCGCTACCTATTTCGAGCACCTTTGGACCCTGAAATCGAAAGGAAATGCAGCCTTCTTCGAAGAGCTCGAGAACGACCGCAAAGCCATCATCGCCTTCTCGCGCGCCGAGGACCGACCCGTTGTGGATTCAACGTCTGACCTGATGTCGCTGCTCAACGCCAACTCGTACCAGAAGGGTGGCTGGGTGTTGCGGATGATCCACGCGGAAGTGGGAGATTCGACCTTCCAGAAGATCGTTCGCGCCTACTACAACCGCTTTAAAGGCAGCAATGCCGATACCCGGGACTTCCAGAAGGTAGTTGAGGAAGTGAGTGGCAAGAGCTGGCGGATCTTCTTCGACCAGTGGCTCTATCGCCCCGACCTTCCCCAACTCGATATTCAATGGGTGAAGAAAGGCAATGCCTCTGCGCTGATCATTATCCAGAAGCAGAAGGACCTCTACCGGCTGGCCCTGCCCTATAGTTCGGTTCATGACCAGGGAAGGATCCTGAGGCATGGATCGGCAGAGATCTCCGAGCGCATCACGACCATCCCCATCGCAGAAGGCGTGGACAACCTTTCGATAGGCAGTGGCTACCAGGTCCTATACGAGGGCCCGATCGGCAAATTGTCGCTGAAATGATCAGATGATCCGGTAGCCCAGCTTGAGGCTGAAGAAACGGATCTCGTTCGTGGTACCCGGCAAAAGCGTGTATTGGATGCCGATGAGGAGATGTTCGTGCGGACCGAAGGCGCCATCGATCGATGCGGCAACCAGGAGGGCATCGTCGTACTGTCCCAGCACACGGTAGCGGGCAATGCCACCCGTGAGCGCTGCCGCCAGTTTGGGAGAAAATTCATGCTGGGGGCCCGCTTCGATTGTTGCCATCATGGGCCGGCGCGAAGGACCGGGCAGGTTGGGATTATACGAGCGCCGGTCGGCGATGAACTGGTGATAACCAACGCCGGTTTTCAGCTGGATAAATTTCTGCGCGAAGAAAACGGGTGCGAACCGGAATCCCAGGCCCTCATTCCGGGCCGACAATCCCCGGATACCCAGGTTCAGGTTGGCCAACAGGTCCCAGTGCGTGTGCTTCTGTGCCCTGGCAAATAAGGTAGAGAAAAGCAGGGCGGTGGCGAACAGCAGCTTCATACGTCAAGTTACAACAGGAATAGAAAGAAAAATGTCCCGATACTTCGGGACATTTTTCTTTATCATTAATTCCGGAGCCACTTGTCTGGAGGCTTTTGTTCTTATCAAACCAGCATGGTTATCCACCTTCGCCAGGGCTAAGGTGGACAGGCCGGATCAAACCAGCATTGTTACCGGGTTCTCGAGGTATTTTTTGAAGGTCTGGAGGAAGCCGGCACCTACGGCGCCATCCACGCTGCGGTGATCGCAGGAGAGGGTCACTTTCATCACGTTGCTCACGCCAAAGCCTTCGCCCTTGCGAACCACCACTTCCTTGATGCGGCCCACGGCCAGGATGGCCGAATCGGGCGGGTTGATGATGGCGGTGAATTCTTCGATGTCCATCATGCCAAGGTTGGAGATGGTAAAGGTATTTCCGGTGAACTCGTTCGGCTGCAGCTTTTTGTTGCGGGCCTTGCCGGCAAGTTCTTTCGACTCGGCGCCGATCTGGCTGAGGGTCTTCTGATCGGCGAAGCGGATCACGGGAACGATCAGTCCGTCTTCGATGGCCACGGCCACGCCGATGTGCACGTGCTGATAGGTGCGCACGAAGTCGCCCATCCAGCTCGAGTTCACGGCCGGATGCTTGCGCAGGGCCATGGCGGCGGCTTTCACCACCATATCATTGAAGGAGATCTTGACATCGCTTACCTCGTTCATCTTGGCGCGGGCTTCCATCGCTCCGTCCATGTTGATCTCCATGGTGAGGTAGAAATGCGGGGCCGAGAACTTGGATTCGCCGAGGCGCTTGGCGATCACCTTGCGCATCTGCGATACGTTGGTATCCTGGTAGCCTTCCTGGCCGGAAACAAACTGCTGCACCGGGGCGGCAGCTTTGGGAGCTGCTTCCGTAGACTGTGGCTTGGTGTCGGTGGTCTGCGGCTTAAAATTGTCGACGTCGGCCTTTACGATCCGGCCACCATCACCCGTGCCTTGCACCTGGCCCAGGTCGATGCCCTTCTCCTTCGCCAGCATCTTGGCCAGGGGAGAAGCTTTCACGCGTCCGTTCTCTGTGGAGACTTGGGCAGTAGCTGGCGCAGGAGGTGCCTCGGGTGCTTTCCCTTCGTTATTCTTTATTTCTTGTTCTTTATTCTTCTGTTCCGCTCCGATAGGAGCGGCACCGCCCTTGGCGGCGGCCACGATGGCATTGACGTCCACCTTGCCTTCTTCACCGATGATGGCAAGCAGGTCGTTCACGGCGATCTTCTGCCCGGGCTGCGCGCCCTGGTGCAGGAGCACGCCATTTTTATACGATTCCAGCTCCATCGTGGCCTTGTCGGTCTCGATATCGGCCAAGACTTCGCCTTTCTTCACGGTATCGCCCACTTTCTTATGCCAGGCGGCGATCACGCCGTCGGTCATGGTATCACTGAGGCGGGGCATGAGCACCACTTCTTCCATCTTGGAGAGATCCATGGAAGCGGCGGGGGCAGGTGCAGGGGCAGCGGGGGCCGCTTCCTGAGCCGGGGCAGGCGCTGTTGTTGCGGGCGCTTCCTTGGGAGCTGCGGGAGCACCTTCGCTTACCAGGCCGCTGACGTCCTCACCGGCAGTGCCGATGATGGCCAGCAACTGGTCGACCTGGATCTTGCTGCCTTTATCTCCACCGAGGTGAAGGACAACCCCGTCTTTATAGCTCTCCAGCTCCATCGTTGCTTTGTCGGTCTCGATCTCAGCGAGCAGTTCGCCCTTCTTCACCGGGTCGCCTACCTTTTTATGCCATGCGGCAATAACGCCTTCCGTCATCGTATCGCTCAATCGGGGCATCTTGATCACTTCAGCCATTTGTGCTTGATTTTTTTGAAATGCGGCTCGAAATTAAGGTAAATGGGGGAGTCGGCCGACGACGGACCTCGGACCACAGCAGAAACTTCCCGTTTTAAGGGGTTTTTTCTAAGCTTTCCGGGTAGGTACAGGACAGTGCCGGCCTGATCCCGGTGTTGTCCCGTCCCGAATGTTCTGGAGGTCGGGGCCTTGGGTTATCCTTATTGCACACCGATGGACAGTGGGATCCAAGGATTGACAGGCCTCTATTTATTTGATGCTAGCTTGCACCTTAGCCTTCATCGATGTGGCACCCCTACGGGGTGCGGAAAAACCATAAAACATCCTTCTTACCCCGGGTGCACGCACCCGGGGTAACCCATATGCCGCCCTTACAGGGCGGTGGGTTTCATAAAATGGAGCACATCCCTTAAATGGAGGCGTATCGAAGCCTTCGCAGGTATTTTCTCTCGTATCCTAGTTATCTTTCCCGGTTACATTCTCCCATCTCCTGTCTCCATCCGCCATAGTCCGATAGGACAAAGGCGGGCCTATTTCACCCCTACTTCATCATCCCTTGTTCCCGACTTCGCTCATGCTTCGTCGGGCAGGCCTTGTTCTATATTCTTTATTTATCCTAAAAGTCCAGCTCCATCCGAAGCCGCTCCCGAAGCTCTTTCAGCATCGGGTATTGCTCGGCCAGGATGAGGAACTGCTCTTTGGATGACAGGGGGCGCTCCTGGGGCTCGATCTCCAGCGCCGATTCCACCAGGTTGATGCTGAATTGCAGCTGGCGGTTGTGCAACTCCTTCTGGAGGAACTCTGAAACCTTGTTGCGTTCGAATTCGAGGAATTTCTGGTTGATGTTATTGCCTACCGTAGCCTGGAAGGAGTGGGGGTCGAGGATCTCCAGCTCGGCTACTTCGAAGCTTTGCCAGGCCGGGTTCTTATCGGCCTTCAGGTGGCCGATGTATTTGCCCCAGGCTTCCTGCAGGGCTGTCATCTCCAGCGCCTTGTCGGTGATCCCGGCCGTGGCCCCGCTCTGCTGCTCCACCTGCTGGCGGATGGCGTCGAGGGATCCCAGCCTGGCCTTGCCGGCGGGTGCGGCTTTAGCCGTGGTGGCGGCCGGTTGGGCCGGAGGGGCCGACTGCGCGGCTACGGGCGTCGATACCGGTTGCGGAAGGGGCTTCTGCTCCATCGGCTCCCGCTTCGGTGTTTCGATCACCAGCTTCGCAGCAGCGGGCTCGGGAAGGGGGGCTGCCGGTGTTTCGGCCAGCTTCACCGCGATCGGCTGGAGCGCTTTGAAGGCAAGGGCCTTACCCGATTCCGTTATTTTTTTTTTGACCACCCCGGTATCGGTGGCGGTCAGCTGGAGGGCCTGGGCGAGATAACAAAGCTTGATGAGGGCCAGCTCCACGTGCAGGCGCTTGTTGCGCGCCGACCGGTAGCCCATCTCTGCTTCGTTGAGGATGTTGAGGGCCGACACCAGGTAACCGGCATCGGCTCGTTTGGCCGTCTGGGCATAACGCTGGCGGAAGGATTCAACCACCTCCAGCAGGCCGGAGATCCGCTCGTCTTTGCAGATGAGCACATTGCGCAGGAACTCGGCAAAGCCGTTCAGCACCATATCGCCCTCGAAGCCTTTTTTGTCGATATCGTCGTAGAGCAGCATGGCGCCGGCCAGGTCCTGGTCGAGCATGCAGTCCATCAGTTTGAAATAATAGTCCGCATCGAGGATGTTGAGGTGCTCGATGGTGTTCTCATAGGTCACATGACCCGAAGTGAACGAAACGATCTTGTCGAGGATGGAGAGCGCATCGCGCATGCAGCCTTCCGACTTCTGGGCGATGAGCTGCAGCCCGGTCTCATCGGCCGTGATCCCTTCCTTGCCGGCGATGCCCTGGAGGTGGCTCACAGTGTCCTGGAGCGTGATCCGCTTGAAATCGAAGATCTGGCAGCGGCTCAGAATGGTGGGCAGGATCTTGTGTTTTTCCGTAGTGGCCAGGATGAAGATCGCATAGGGAGGCGGCTCCTCCAGCGTTTTCAAAAAGGCGTTGAAGGCCGAAGAGGAGAGCATGTGCACCTCATCGATGATATAGACCTTGTATTTTCCGGCCTGGGGCGCGAAGCGCACCTGGTCCACCAGGGCCCGGATATCGTCCACCGAATTGTTGGAAGCGGCATCGAGCTCGTGGATGTTCATCGAGGTGCCGTTGTTGAACGACACGCAGGAATGGCATTCATTGCAGGCCTCGCCCTCGGGGCGCAGGTTCTCGCAGTTGATCGTCTTGGCCAGGATCCGGGCACAGGTGGTCTTGCCCACCCCTCATGGACC
>CBHWDR010000030.1:0-13239 GCA_966112575.1 uncultured Chitinophagales bacterium | reverse complement strand
CTTCCTGGCTGCTCTTCTTCTTCCATTTTTATCCTTCGCTCAGGATGGCCTGAACAGGCGTAGTGTCGTGATCAACAGCAACTGTCATGGTTTCCTGGAGTACCTGCCTCAGGGTTACACCGCAGGTACGACCCGGCATCCCCTGCTGATCACATTGAATGGCCTCGGTACCCATGGTGACGGAAGTTATGCAGGGCTGAACGCACTGTTCACTTCCTCCGGCTTCCCGCACGATCAGCAGGCTCAGAATCCGAGCACCTGGGTGGATGCCTATACCGTTGGCGGGCAGACCTACAGCTTCGTGATCATCACACCGCAATGGGTCCTCTCCATGAACGATCGGATGCCCACTCCTTCGGAATTAAATGATGTGATCGATTATGCGGTGCAACATTACCGGATCGATACCACCCGTATCTATCTGACCGGGGCAAGCCAGGGTGCGATACTGCCCTGGGAATATGTAGGCGCAAGCTCACGTTATGCGAACCGGATCGCGGCAATCGTACCGTTCGCAGCACCTTCCATAGCAACGCCAGAGAAAACCAACCGAATGAAGTACGGCAAGGTTGCCGTTTGGGCCATGCAGGCACAATTTGACCCGCTTGTTCCTTCTTCTTTCACGGAAGCTTACGTTGATCTCTATAATATGCCGCCCGCTCCGGCAATACCGGCGAAGAAGACCATGTTCAATAGCAATGGTCACGTTGTGTGGACCGCGCCCATGCAACGGCAGTACACCGAGAATGGGTTGAATATGTACGAATGGATGTTGCAATACAGCCATCCGCATACGACGGTTTTTGCTGGTGAGGACCAGCAGATAGAAGCGCCGCAAAATTCTGTTCAACTGGCAGGCAGCGGCACCGGGCCCAATGGCAGTACGACCATCTACCAGTGGCAGCGGATTTCCGGACCGCCGTCGTCCACGTTCAGCAATGTGAACAGCGCGAACACCACGGTGTCGGGACTGGAACCGGGTACGTATATCTTCCGGCTCACGATGACCGATAATGCGGGGAACTCGTTTGCCGATGATGTAGCGGTAACGGTACTCCCGACCAAACAGCGGATCGAAGCGGAGTCGTATACCGGCTCATCGGGTTCGCTGGCAACTATTCCCACTGCCGACGGCGGTCAGAAAGTGGATGGAATTGACCAGAACGACTATATGGATTTCTCGGTTACCGTGCCCGTTGCAGGCAACTACCGGATGCGTTTCCGGGTAGGCACCAATTACGACAATATGCCCGTGCAGATTGTGAATTCATCCGGTACCGTTTTGGGTTCCTTCATCATTTACAATACCGGTGGATGGGATGTGATGCGTGATATCTGGATCACCGTACCGCTGCCGGCAGGTTCGCAGGTGCTGCGGATCAGAAACGCTCCGAACAATCCCAGCCTGGTTTGGTACTTCAACTGGTTTGATATATTCAGCCTTACCACATCCAATGCCCCCCTGCCCGTCCGGTTCGCCCTGTTCAACATCAACTGTACCGGTAGCCGCGCCGACATCGGCTGGAAGACAACCTTCGAGCAGAACACCGCCCGCTTCGTGATCCAGCGCAGCAGCAATGGCCGCGACTGGAGCGATGCAGGAACGGTAACCGCCCGCGGCGGCAATGATCAAAGCTACCAGTTCACCGATGCAGCCGCAGGTGGCTGGTACCGCATCGTGGCCGAAGACCAGGATGGTCGGAAAACTTATACCGATGTGCTGCGTTCGAATTGCGGACGAAGCGCCCAGCTTTCGGTCTTCCCCAACCCCGTACGCGATGTGACCAACCTTTCCTTTGTGCTGGAGACCGCGGCCACAGCCCGGATCTCGGTGATCAACGCCAAAGGGCAAGTGGTACGCCAGCAGTCGCTGAGCCTCCCCCGGGGCAGCACCAATGTGCCCCTTGACTTCTCCAGCCTGGCCAGCGGTACCTATACCCTGGTAGCGGATTGGGATGGTCAAAAGCAAAGCATGAAGCTCATCAAACGATAATCAGAACCGTTCGTCTTTTTACGTAAGCCTCCCGCCAAAGCGGGGGGCTTTTTTTCTTTCCGGGTCAACTATTCTCCTCCTGCATACGTACCTATTGTCAAGGCCCGTCGTTTGCATGTGGATAATCTCTCCATAATGCCGTAACTTCAAAACAAACCCTAACGGTGCATAACGCGATAACCAGGAATACACGAAGCAGGTGGCACCGGTCTTACGGTCCCTTGTTCTTTGCTATTTGTTTCCTGGCCGCACTGCAGGGGATGGCGCAGGGATGTCCGCCCAATATCGATTTCGAGCAGGGAAGCCTCGACGGCTGGACCTGCTATATAGGCACGACGTCTGCTGCGGGTGGACAGAACACCATCAACCTAAGTCCGTCGGCGCCCATACCGGGACGGCATACACTGATCAGTTCCGGCTTCAATTCCCAGCTCGACCCGTACGGCAGTTTTCCCGTGAATTGCCCCAATGGCAGCGGGCACTCCATCCGTCTGGGAAATGACCTGGGCGGCGGTGAAGCGGAAGGCATCTCCTATGTGTTCACCGTACCCGCCAATCAGAACACCTATTCCCTGATCTATCATTACGCAGTGGTATTCGAAGGCCCGAACCACCTCGAGAACGAGCAGCCGCGCATGGTGATCGAGATCGAGAACCTCACCGATAATAAACGCATCGATTGCTCTTCCTTCAGCTTCATTCCCTTCGGTACCGTGCTTCCCGGTTTTTTCATTTCGCCCATGCAGGCAGGTGATGCGCCTGTCTGGTGCAAGAACTGGACGGCGGTTTCCATCAACCTCAATAATATGGCCGGCAAGCAGATCCGGCTCTTTTTCAAAACGGCCGACTGCACCTTCCGGAGGCATTTCGGCTATGCCTATGTGGATGTGGACTCGGAATGCAGCGGCGAATTCGTTGGCGCCACTTATTGCGTGGTCGCTCCTTTCGGTTACCAGAATTACATCTGGTTCAACAGTAATTTCTCCCAGGTGCTGGGCAACGCGCAGGTACTCACCTTCAACCCGCCGCCTCCTGTTGGACAGACCATTGCTGTAGAACTGGTGCCCTACAATGGCTATGGCTGCAAAGACACCCTCTATGCCCGCCTGGTCGATACACTCACCGTCCGTTCCTTTGCCGGCGCCGATGCCACTTACTGCCTCGACCCGGTGCAGATCGGCGGACCGCCGCGGGCGGGATTCAGTTACCGGTGGTCGCCGGCCGCCGGGCTTAGCGATCCTAATATTGCCAACCCTTATGCCAGTCCGAACACCACCACCAATTACGTGCTGACCACCCGTTCGGCGGGCGGGGGCTGTGCGACCAATGACACGGTGCAGGTCTTCTCCCGGGCCGTCGATACCTCGCTGCAGGTGCTTGGTAAGGTGGAGTATTGCCAGGGCAGCGGCGACAGTACCATCCTGATCGTGCGTTCTACCGACAGCATCCAGTGGTACCGCGACAATCTGCCCATTCCCGGAGCAACGGGCCAGCGGCTCCGCGTGGTGCGTTCCGGCACATACAGCGCGCAGATGTTCAACAGCTTTGGCTGCGGCCGTGGCACCAGGTCCATCCGCGTGGTCATCGAGCCTCCGCGGCCCGGTATCCGCTATCCCGACCGCTATGCCATTGCCGACCTGCCCCTCGAACTGCAGGCCCGTGACTTTGGGCTGACGACCGCCTGGACTCCTGCCACTTCACTCAGCTCGGCGGCGATCGCCCGGCCGGTTTTCACGGGCCGCAATGACCAGCAATACCAGATCACACTGACCACCCGCGCGGGCTGCGTTACCGTGGATACGCTGCTGGTGCGCGTGGTGCCCAAAGTGGAGATCTATGTGCCTTCGGCCTTCACGCCCAACAAGGATGGCCTCAACGACCTGCTGCTGCCTACCGGCATGGGCCTGAAAGAACTGCGCTATTTCCGCGTGTATAATCGCTGGGGCCAGCTGCTGTTCCAGACCACTGCCGAAGGGACAGGCTGGGATGGACGGATCAATGGTGTTGAGGTCCCATCGCAGGTAGTTGTCTGGTCGGTGGAAGGCCTCGGGCTGGATGGGCAGACCCACCAGCGCAAAGGCACAGCCATGTTGATCCGTTGAGATTTTCACCGCTTCCTCTTTACCTTTCTTGCACATTTTTTTTGGGCGCCGGGCTTTCTTACCCTGTCAACGTTGCTTTTGCGCCATTGGAGAAAATAATGGGCAGACAGAACACGGGCTCCAGTATTTTAGCTTTTGAATGATGAGTGGATCGGGTCATATGTCTGTTGGCACAAGAGCGGAGGCAGGCGCCGCCGACCGCGGTGCTTATGAGCTCCTGCTCCAGGCGCCCGTGGCGCTGGTGGTTTTTGCCGGCCGCGACAATATCATTGAATTTGTCAACGACCTTTTTCTTCCTATAGCCGGCCTTTCCCGCGAAGAGCTGCTTTACCAGCCGGCCTTTAAGGTTATGCCCATGGCGGCTTCGCAGGGTTTCGCCGAACTGCTGGAGCGGATCCGCGCTACCGGCGAACCCCTGCAGTTAAAGGAACACGAGACGATTATTGACCGCAATGGCCGCCAGGAGCTGTTTTGGCTGAATATCTCCTATCAACCCATCCGCGAGCCGGATGGCCAGGTAGACCGCGTGATGATCATGGTGACCGACGTGAGTGAGCAGGTGCTGAGCCGCCGTCGGCTGGAGTCGGGCGAACGCCAGATGTCGAGCCTCGCCAATGCCATGCCCCAGCTGGTATGGATCTCCGAGCCAAGCGGCCGGGTAACCTATTACAACGAGCGCGTGTCGGATTTCACGGGGGCGGTAAGGCTGCCCGATGGCAGCTGGAGCTGGGAAGGCCTGCTGCACCCTGATGACATCGGGCCCACGAGCAAGGCCTGGGCCGAAGCCGTGGCCAGCGGCAACATGTACCAGATGGAGCACCGCGTGCAGGTGAAAGACGGCACTTATCGCTGGCTGCTGAGCCGGGGCGTGCCGATGCGCGACGATGAGGGAAAGATCATCCGCTGGTATGGCACCGCCACCGACATCCACCAGGTGAAGATGGCCGAAGAGATGCAGGCGGCAACGGCCCAGCGCATCAAGGTGAGTGAACGCCGCTTCCGCGGCACCTTCGAGAACGCGGCCGTGGGGATCGCTCACGTGGCGCTCGACGGGCACTGGCTGCTGGTGAACGACAAGCTTTGTTCGATCGTTGGCTACTCGCGCAGCGAACTTTTGCAGATCGGCTTCCAGGATATCACCTATCCAGAGGACCTGGAAGGCGACCTGGAGCTGGCCGGCCAGCTGCTGCGCGGCGAGATCACCACGTATACCCTGGAAAAAAGATATATACGCAAATCAGGTGAGATCATCTGGATCTCGCTGACGGCCTCCATCGAACGCGATGAGCAGGGACGTCCGGAATTCTTCATTTCCGTGGTGCAGGATATCACCGAGCAAAAACGGCTGCAGGAAGAGCAGAAGCAGTTCGCCGAGCGCCTGGAAATGCTCGTGCAGCAGCGCACGCGCGAGCTCCAGGTATCGAATGAGGACCTGCAGCAGTTCGCCCACGTTGCCTCGCATGACCTGAAAGAGCCGGTGCGCAAGATCCGCACATTTGCCGGCCGCCTGCAGCTGGATGCGGAAAGCCGCCTCTCCGAACAGGGGAAGGTCTTCCTGGGCAAGATCGAAAGTGCGGCCGAACGCATGTACAATATGATCGATGGGGTGCTCTCGTACTCCACGCTTACCTCGACACGCCAGGCCAACGAACCGGTCAGCCTGGAAGAGGTGATCGCCCAGGTGGAAAGCGACCTGGAAGTGGTGCTGCAGCAGAAGCAGGGCGTGATCCGTCATTCGGCGCTGCCCACGATCCATGGTGCGGCCGTACTCATCCACCAGCTCTTCTATAACCTGGTCAATAACTCACTCAAGTTCTCCCGCCCCGACCTGCCGCCCGTTATCGAGGTGGAGGCAAATCCCGCCAGCTCCGGCTTTGTGGAGATCCGCGTCCGCGACAACGGCATCGGCTTCGAGCCCGAACTGGCCGGGAAGATCTTCGAAACCTTTACCCGCCTGCACAGCCGGGACCGCTACGAAGGCACCGGCCTGGGCCTCGCGCTCTGTAAAAAGATCGTGGAGCGCCACGGCGGCACGATCCGGGCAGAGGCTGAAGTGGGTAAAGGAGCTGTTTTTTTTATCATATTACCCGAAAGTTAAGCGGCAGGTTTTGGATGGGTCCGTTGGGTTCTTTACCTTACCCCCGTTAATGACTGACCCACGAACCAAGCCTTTGGTGAGTATCATACTCACGACCTATAACCATGCGCACTTCCTGAACGATTCCATTTCGAGTGCGCTCGCTCAATCGTATCCGCATACGGAAGTGATCGTGGTGGACGATGGCTCCACCGATAATACCGCTGCTGTTGTTGCTGAATTTCCCGGGGTGCGTTATCACTACCAGGACAACCGCGGACTGGCCGCAGCGCGCAATACCGGTATCGACATTGCTGGCGGCGAATACCTGATTTTCCTGGATGCTGACGACGCGCTTACGCCGGATGCGGTAGCCGTGCAGGTGGAGCAGATCCTCCGGCACCCGGAAGCGGCCTTTGTTACGGCCGGCCATTTTACGGCGGATGAGCGGTTGCGGCAGCAACGCGAAGTGAGTGCCGACATTCGGGAGGCGCATTACGAAACCCTGCTCATCCGCAATTATATCGGCATGCATGCGGCGGTAATGTATCGTCGTTCCATCCTGGATGAGTTCCGGTTCGATACCGGGCTCTCGGCATGTGAGGATTATGATCTATACCTGCGGATCGCCGCGCGGCACCCCGTGTTCACCCACACCCGACCCGTGGCGATCTACCGGACCGTCTCCGGGGGCATGTCGGGTAATCTCACCAACATGCTGAACAACGCCCTGGAAGCACTTGCACGCCAGAAGCCGCACCTGCGTACCGACGAGCAGCGTCGGGCATTCCGCGCCGGTCTGCGCAACTGGAGGGACCTTTATGGCTACATGATGGCCGAGCAGCTCGACAAGGGACTGGCGATGCATAAAAAACAGGGCTATCTTGAGGCCCTCTTACGCAATCACCCGAAACTATTGATTCGCTATTATCTCAAGAAAATATTACCCTTATCAAAAACGTAATCAAAAAGCTGGTGCCGCTCTCTCTGCTGCGCGGCCTCGACAAGCTGGGGCTCCGTCCTTACAGCATCCCTGCCGGCAGGGTGTCTTTCGGCCATCTGCGACGTACCGGACCGGTGAGCGAGAACTTCGGCTTCGACCGGGAAGGCGGTCCGGTGGACCGGTACTATATTGAGCAGTTCCTCCAGGCGAATGGCAGCAGCATCCAGGGGCGCGTGCTGGAGATCGGTGACAATGAGTACACCCTCCGATTTGGCCGCAAAGGGCAATTGAAAAGCGAGGTGCTGCATGTGCATGCCGACAACCCGGTAGCGACCATCGTCGGTGACCTGTCGCATCTGCCGCAGGTGGCGGATAGCAGCTTCGACTGCATCATTCTTACCCAGACCCTTCATCTCATCTATGATTTTCATGCGGCGCTCAACACCTGCTACCGCATCCTCAAACCCGGCGGCGTGCTCCTGCTGACGGTGCCGGGCATCACGCCGATCGACCATGGTGAATGGAAAGACATCTGGTACTGGTCCTTCACCGAAGCTTCCGTGAAGCGCCTGGCCAGGGAGCATTTTCCCGAAGGCCATATCCAGGTGCAGACGCGGGGCAATGTGCTGGTGGCTACGTCCTTTCTTCATGGTCTGGGCCGCAAAGACCTGCACCAGTCCGAGCTGGACCATGTTGATCCTTATTACCCGATCGTCATCGAGGCCAAGATCACCAAATGAAGCAGTGGCTGAAGAATGCGGTCCGGCCTTTCCTTGGCCATTCCTGGATACTGATGTACCACCGCATCGATGTGGCGCCTGTCGATCCCTGGGACCTGGCTGTACGTCCGGAAGTGTTCGAGGCCCAGCTGGCCTGGCTGAAGAAGCATCGCACCGTCCTCACCCTGCCCGAACTCATGCAGCGCTGGAAGGAGGGAAAGCTGGACCGGCATTCGGTGGCGATCAGTTTCGACGACGGCTATCTCGACAACCGTACGACTGCGCTTCCCCTGCTGGAAAAATATGAGCTGCCGGCAAGTTTTTTCCTTTGTACCGATGCGATCACAAGCGGCGAAGGCTATTGGTGGGATGCATTGCAGGAACTTGTTTTTGCCGCTTCTTTGCCTGGCGGATTTGTATTCAGCCTGAATGGGAAAACCTTCCCGGCGCCGAACACACCTGCAACACCTTCCCGGTTGGTAGACTGGCGATATCCACAGCCGCCGCCGGACAACTGGTCCCGGCTCTACCTGGACCTCTGGTCGGAGCTGCGAATGCTGCCGCACGAAGAGCAGCGCTCCCTGCTTCGGCGCTGGGCGGAGGAAGCGGGCCTGCCGCTCCGACCCGTTCCCGTGATCGACCGGCAGCAGGCGCGCGAATTGGCTGCTCATCCCCTCATCGCCATTGGCGCGCATACGATGACCCATGCCGCGCTGCAGTATCTCGACGTGCAGCGGCAGGAAGCCGAAATGCTCGGTTCGAAAAAACTGCTGGAAGATTGGACCGGCAGCGCGGTAACGATGATCGCCTATCCTTATGGCAGCTACAGTGCCGACACCTTTGCCCTGGCCGGGCAGCTGGGCTTCACTTCCGGCTTCACCACGCAGTCGGTAGCGATCAACAGGGCGGCGAATGCCTGGAGTGTGGGGCGCTATATGGTGACGAATGCGAGCCGCCTTTCCAGGCTTTGATCCGGCAGTAGCCGAAGACGCTCGACCTTCTTGAATTTTGGATGGATCATTGTTGGGCAACGCTCTCTCTTGCCGATGCGAGTAAATCGTCCAGATCCTTTCGAAGCAATAGTTTCCCGTTCAGTACGACAGCTGTGATTTTACGGGTGTTGGTGATATCGGTCAAAGGATTTGCATCCAGTAATACCAGGTCTGCAAGCTTTCCGATGGCTACAGTACCGATCTCTTTTTCCCTCCCAACATATTTTGCCGGGTTCAAGGTAGCCGCCTGTAAAGCCGCTAATGGTGTCAGGCCGGCATCAACCAGATGGGCCAGCTCATCGTGCAGGCTGAAGCCGGCATAAATGAATGGATTCCCCAGGTCTGTTCCTGCCAGTATTCCTACTCCGTTTTTATACATGGTGTTCACATACCTCATACCCGTTTCGAAACGTAGCCGGAGAAAGGCACGGTTCTCCGGTTTGAACGCATGATAAAAATCCATCCAGCTTTTCTTGTCGGATTCGGGTACATATTGAAGTCGTTCGTCACGAATGTATTGCTCATTGTCGGTCAGCATGTTCGTGGCAGATTCAACGATGGTCGGGCAAAGCCAGGTGCCGTTCTTTTTCATAAGGGTAGCCAGTTCCGATGCTTTCTGTTCGCTGAAAGACTGCAGTAATTCCACGCGCAAAGCTGGTGTCCACGTACCTCGTTTTATCGATTTAAAGAATTCTTCCCGCGACGACAGGTCGGCCCATTTGCTGAATATTCCGAAAAGATGTTCAATACTTTTCTGTTGGGCGTTTACGGCTTCGGTGATGGTGATGGAATCGGGCACATGTCCGGCGAAAGGAATATTTATTTTTTTACACTCCTCCGCAATCGCGAAATAAGCTTCTCTGGACAGGTGCCCATAAACCTTGACGAAGTCGACCCCACTGTCTTTGATCCTATGAACGATGGCCCTTGCTTCTTCTGCCGTTTTTACGGTATCGGAGCTGGGCCAAACGGGTGGCAGGCCATCGACCAAGGTTCCTACGGTGGCGAAGCGGGGAAGCAAGCCGGCGCCGGTACTGACCTGCTTCCGCCATTGGTTCACATAGGGCATATTCTGAGGCTTCGTCCACATGTCCCGAACACTTGTTACCCCGTTGGCAATAAAAAGCGGGAAGAAGTACTCCTTTCGTTTATTGACGGCATTGCGGAACTCATGTATATGCATATCCCAAAGGCCGGGGATGAGAAACTTTCCGGTGCCGTCTACGAGGGTTACATTTTTGGCCGTTATAGATTTGGACGAGATCTTTTGGATGGTATTACCGCTGATCAGGACATTCTGGTTGGCGGAAACCTGGCCCGTCTGGACATCCACAACGCTGACATTCCTGAAGAGAATTGCATGCTGCTGGGCAAGAACCTGCAATGGAAGCAGCAATAGCAGAATGAATTTCATATGCTTATTGGTTGAGGAGTGAGCGGGTTGTAGCTGGTTTCAATGAATATAACCATATTTTCCCTGGTAAGCAGGCCCCCATTCTGGGTATGTGGTTATGATTAGTTGTAAAGTGTCAGCCGATGCAACTTGTATCTGAAGCGAGCCCAAGTTTAGCCAAACAAAAAGCCGGTCCATAAATCGTTGATTTACAAACCGGCTTTGAGATTTTAGTAGCCTCGCCTGGAATCGAACCAGGATCTGGAGCTTCGGAAACTCTTATACTATCCATTGTACTACGAGGCCAGTGCCCGATAGGGGGCGCAAAGTACGAAATCCGGGCTTAGGAATATGCCCTTTCGCAAAATTTACTTGATCAGTCCATGGGCGTTCAGGGCAAAGATCTTCACGGCGATGGCCAGGAGCACGACGCCGAAGAACTTCCGGATGGCGATGAGACCGGCCGGTCCCAGCATGCGCTCGAGGAAGGAAAGCGAGCGCAGCACGAAATAAACGAAGATCAGGTTCACCAGGATGGCCAGGAGCACCGTGCTCTGGTTATAATTGGCCTTGAGGGAGATGATCGTGGTCAGCGTACCCGAGCCGGCAATGAGGGGGAAGGCAATGGGCACGACCGTAGCCGCCCGCACGTCTTTTTCACTTTTGAAGAATTCGACGCCCAGCACCATCTCCAGCCCGAGGATGAAGATCACGATCGATCCGCCCACGGCAAAGGAGCGCACGTCCAGGCCCAGGAGGTTGAGCAGGGGCTCACCGGTAAAAAGGAAAAGGATCATCAGCGCGCCGGCGATGATCGTGGCCCTTCCCGCACGAATACCGCCGAGCTTGGTGCGCAGCCCGATCAGCACGGGGATGGCGCCCAGGATGTCGATGATGGCGAAGAGCGTGAACGAGACGGTGATGAGTTCCTGTACGTTTACGGGCATGCGCAAAGATAGTTTTCCCTGCGGAGTAGGAGCCCGGGCACGCTAAGGCGCCAGTATTTCCAGGAAAGAAAAGCGCACGGCCGACTGGGGTGTGGTGAAGCAGTCATCTCCTGTCATGGGTGCCGGGTATTCGTGCTGTACCACCGCTCCTTTGTCAAAAGCTATCGGTCCGGCGAAGCCCGGGCCATTGAAAACGAAGGAATGGTACTCGCCGTTCTCGCCGCAGGGATCCACCCCTTCCGGCAGGTCGCACAGGAAGGCGGCGTCGATGATGCGTCCGCAAAAACCAGGGTCCAGCTTCGATTCATTGACGGCCACAACCACCGCTTGGAAGCCCAGGGTGATGAAGTCCTCGATCAGCGCCCGCGTATCCCGGCCCCAGATCGGGAAGATCGTCTCCAGCCCATCTTTCGCATAGAGTTGCTGCCGGTAGGCCCGCAGGTCTTCCAGGAAAAGGTCGCCCGATGCGGCCTGGGTGAAACCCTTTGCTTTCAACTCCCCGTTGGCCTCATGGATCGCAGCCTCATAACTGTTCATACCGCCTTCTGCAGCATTCAGATAAACAGGATACAGGGGCAGGCCCAGCTGTTTTGCCTGCGCTTCCACCAGCTCCAGGGGAAGGCCATGCATCGACACGCGGCCCGTTTGCCGGGAAAGCGTGGTGACGAGCGCGTTGATCGATAAACCCTGCTGCTTTGCCTGATACAGACAATAGGCCGAGTCTTTGCCGCCGCTCCAGTTTAGAAAGGTCATGACACGAATTAAAACGAATTACACGAATTGTTACCCTAAAGCTGGTTGAAAAAAAGCGGCCCGGGGAAACGGACCGCTTTTTCTGCTTTCGACAAGTCGAATCTTGTTGTTGCTTTCTCCTCTCCCTCACAATCGGAACCTAAGTCCGCCATAGGCATTGAAGCCCGCCGTATTGTACCCATAGATATCCGCATACTGCTCGTTGAAGAGGTTGCGGAGATCGGCGAAGAGCTTCAGGCGGTTGGCAGCAAAGCCATATTCCGCATAGAAATTCACCAGCACATAGGATTGGAGGGTGATGTCCTGGCGCTGGAAGTTGGCATCATAATACACATCCTTACGCTCGCCGATGGTATTCAGTCCGGCATTAACATAAAGCGATTTTGTCACCTGGCTGCCCACGAGGAAGTTGAGCGTATGCTCCGGACGGCGGAGCAGGTTGAAATAGGTCGTGTCCTTGCCAGCTTGCGTGGTCGTTACCTTGCCTGTTACATAGCCATAGTTCACCCGCAGCTGGATCTTGTCGTTGAGGGTTGCCCGTGCATCTACCTCCACACCATGATCTTTCTGTTTGTCCTGGTTCACATATTGCGAACGGAAGGTCGTGGGGTTGTAAAAGAAAATGATCACATCCTTTACCTGCCGGTTGAAATAGGTGGCGCGAATGCTCGACTTTCCATTGACACTGGCCAGTTGCAGACCGCCTTCCAGGTTGAGCGAAGACTCGGGCTGCAGCGAGGTATTGCCGTATTCGGAGAACAGCTGGTAAAGTGAAGGGGTCTTGTAACCGCTCGACACATTTGCAAATGCCTTCAGGTTTTTCGTCAGCCGGTAGGAGGGGTTGAGGTTGAAGGCGAAATTGCTGCCGTACTCCGAATGGTTGTTGTACCGTCCGCCCACTTCCGCTGCGAATGCATCCTGCACATAGTTCAGGGCGGCATATACGCCTACCTGCTGCTGGTTCACACTGTCGGCCGAGCGGGTAAAGCTCTTCGGCGTTGCACCCGTAGGGTTCCAGGGCGCCGGGTTCTCGGAAGTGGTGGTGGTGTAGTCGGTATTGGAAGCGCGAACATCCGCACCGGCGGTGAGCTTCACCGCCCCCAGCGGGTAAACGATAAAGGCTTCACCAAAATGCTCATTGGCTTTGTATCGCGATGAAGCGAAGCGATAATAACCATTCCGGCTGCCGGTGGAATCATCCAGGTAGCTGCGGTTGGTGCGGTTGAACTGGTAGATCGCATTGAGCTGGCCTTTACCGATCGTAACCACGTTCCGCAGGCCGGTCTGCAGGTTGCGGGTTTTGCTCGAGTAGTCGAGCTC
>CBHWDR010000029.1:0-13280 GCA_966112575.1 uncultured Chitinophagales bacterium | reverse complement strand
TTTTTTTAGTTATGGAATAAAACCTTCGGTAATCATTTATTAAAACTTGTAGGCGATCGTTCCCACTACCTGGCGGGGCGCAATGGGGTTGATGCTGTAGTTCTCGTGCGCGTAGTAGTTCATCGCGTTGGCCAGGTTCGAGATCTTGCCCTGCAGCGACAGCTTCTTATAGCTATAGCCGGCAGTCAGGTCAACCGTTGTGAATCCATCCAGGTAGAAGCGGCGATCGAAATTTTGCGCCTGGCCAACCGTGTTGTTCCATCCGGCGGTACGGTCGCCGATATACACGGCCGTTGCGCCTAAACGAAGGCCCTTCAGGCTGCCCGACGTGAACTGGTAAGATGCGCCTGCATTGGCCGTGTGCGCCGGGTTATTCACCAGCCGTTCGCCGGTCTTGTACGAGCCGGTAGTCGTGGCCGTTTTAGTATAGCGGGCGAAATTATAGCTGTAGCCCGCCATCAGGTCCAGTCCGCGAAGGGGATGCGCTGCCAGGTCCACCTCCACACCGTCGGAGGTGGTCTGTCCCGTCAGTTCACGGATGCTGCTGTTGTTGTTGGGCGTGCCGTTGAGCAGGAAGGGCGCGGTTTGCGCGAGGTTGTTGTTGATGATGCGATAAGCCGTGATGTTGGCCGAAAGCTTGCCATCGAAGAGCTCGTTCTTTACGCCCAGCTCAAACTGGTCGATCAGCGAAGGTTTCAGGCTGTTGCCGTTCACATCCTGGCCCGTATTCACCGTGAAGGAGTTGGAATAGGAGGCAAACAGGGAAGTGTGCTCAGTAGGTTTATATACCAGTCCCACCCGGGGCGAGAGAGCCCGGTCGTTGCGGGTCTTGCCGCTCGTGCGCGCGCCGTTGACCAGGTTGAGCGAATCGATGCCTTCCGTCTGCACGTAGCTCCAGCGCACACCGGCCAGCAGGTTGAACTTCGGCGAGATCTTCACCAGGTCCTGAACGTAGGCCCCGAATCGATTCACATCCGCATTACGTTCGCGGATCGCATTCGATACCGGTACATCCGTACGGGCGTCAAACTTACCGGCATCCAGGATGTTGATCCGGTCGTAGATGCCGGCTGCGAAGCCATTGGCCGCCGGGAAGCTGAAATCATTATTGAAGGTGCTGCTCCGGTCGGCGTCAACGCCGGCCAGCAGGGTGTGCTCGAAAGCGCCGGTTTTCAGTTTGCCATTCAAATTCACCTGTCCGGAGTAATATTTTTCCGTGGTGCGGATGCGGCCCAGCTGGCGGTTCCAGTCGCCATTGGCAGCGGCGGCAACCCGTTCAACGGAGAAGTAGTTGCGGCGATAGTTCTGCCAGGAGAAGGCGCTCATCAGCTTCCAGCGATCGTTGAACGCATGCTTCAGCGTAGCGGTAGCCGTGCTCTGAATGGTATTGTTGTATTGCCAGGGCGTGCCGAAAAAAGTATGGCGCGGCACGTCGGCGATGATGGTATTATTCAACGTTCCCGTGCCAAAATCGGGTGTGAAATGATGGTGCAGGTAGTCGCCTTCGGTGATGAGCTCCGTGCGCTTGCCCAGCTGGAAGAGCAGGGAAGGATTTACGTAATAGCGCTTCGACGATACACCGTCGCGGAAGGAATTGGCCCATTCTGCCGTACCATTGACGCGGTAGGCGATGCCCCCGGTCAGCGGTCCGTACACATCGAAGCTGGGCTTATAAAGTCCATAGCTGCCGGCGCGCATCGAAATTTCGCCGCCCTGGTTGAACTTCGGTGCTTTGGTTTCCATATTCAGGATGCCGCCCGGCGCCACCTGTCCGTAAAGGATGGCGGCACTGCCCTTCAGCACTTCCACTTTCTCGATGCCGCTCATCTCGGGCATGGCGCCGGAGTTGACGCGCGCGCCATTCTTGAACATATTCGTATTGCCAAAAGCATAGCCACGGGCGCCAAAGCTTTCCTGTACGTTGCCCCTCGTGGTGGTCATATACACACCATTCACATTCCGCACCACATCGCTTAGGCGTTGGGCCTGCTGCTCTCGAATAAGGCCGGCACCGATCACCGTCACGGCCTGGGGAAGGTCCATGGGTGCGATGTCGATCTTTCCTGCCGACACCGGCTTGCTGTTGAGCCGGCGGTGCGCGCTCACCACCACCCGGTTGAGCTGCTGGGCATTTTCCTGCAGGGCGATCCGGAGGTTGCTGGTCTGCTCTTTCTGCACTTCGATCGTCTTCACTTGGGGCTTCACACCCACCATGGTGATCTCGATGGTATAGATGCCCGGCTTCAGGTCGGGGAAGTAAAACTCGCCCTCTTCATTGGTCAGGGTGGCGTGGTGGCGCTCGCGGATGCTGACGGTTACGGCGGCAGCCGGCTGGCCATCGGCCGTGGTGATGCGGCCGGCGATAGCGCCCGTTGGTGCGGTGGCGCGGGCGGTGGCCGGGGCTATGGTGTTCAGCTGCACTTCCTGTGCGGAAACGGAAGCAGCGAAGGATAAAGCGATAAGGGTAATGATATTCTTCACGACGCTTTGCAATTTTTTGCAAAGAGACAATGCTTCAGCCGCGTAATGGTGCCGTATCGGGAAAACGACTAACGCAAAAAGGAAAAAACAGGATGCTTTGTCAGCTACGTGTCATGGACGATGGCCGTCAACGGTCCAGTGAAACGAGGGTTGCAGGGCTGGAAGTCGCTCCCAGCGAAGTTTTCGGGCCAGGAGGCGAAAGGGCTCTTGGGCGGAAACGAAATGCAGTTCGAGCAGCGTGTCTATTTCCCGGTAGCGGATCTCGGTTTGCTCCTGTTCGTAATTCGTAAGTATGAAAACCTGGTGCACCGTGTCCATGGCAAGGCGGTAGTCCTGCATCCGGTCGTCGGGTGCTTGCAGGATCAGGTAGCCCTTGCGATGAATAAAAAAACGGCGGAAGGGATGGGCTGCCTGCAGCGTATCGCCATCCAGAAAGGTATGCACCACTTCATAGGCCCCATGAAACCGGGGCCGCTCGGCCCGATCGTCGTTCCACTTGCCGGATTGCAGATAGGGGAGGCCCACATTGATCAGCAGGAAGCCCCAGGCGAAAATGCGGAGCCCGGTGGTCACTGCCCGAGAGAAGGGGGGCGCTTCGCGCGGGAGCTGCACGGTATCCCGGCGGAGGAAGAAGCGATAGAGTCTGCCCGCCGCCGGCGCCAGCCCAAGCAGGGCAAGCAGGCTGAGGAAGAGGGAGTAGAGCTTGACGGAGATATCGAAGCCGAAATTGATGGCGACGATATTGGCCAGGATAAAGAGGCTGAGGAGGAGGCCCAGGGTCCGCGTGCGCCGGATGAGCAGGAGCAGTGCCGCCACAAGCTCGCCGATGCCGAGAAAAAGATTATACGAATAGGAGAGCCCCATCGTGCTCCAGTACAGGAGATCGCGATCGAGCTGGCCGAAAGCTGTGTAAAGAGTATTGGGCTCCGGCTGGTAGAACTGGCCCTTGAAGACCTTGTCGGCTCCATATTCGAGGAGCCGGTAGGCCAGGTAGTAGACCGCGAGCAGGCGGATCACCGGCAAAACCCGCCGGCGCCAGGCATGCCAATTCAAGAAAATCAGCAGAACACGGATCCCTAGCGCCAGGATCAGGAGCAGGGCGACAAGCCAGTACATGGCGGTGGAATCGGAGCTGACCCGGGCCGGGGGTGGATGAAGGGTGTGCGTCGAATGGATGAGCCACCGGATCAGCGGACCGAAAACCCGATCGGCCCAGTCGGCTTGCAGGGGCAGCAGGGCGTTGGCAACCGGAATGAAGAGCAGGCAGAGCAAGGCAAAAAAATGGATCGTGTCACCCCCGAATCGTTTCCCTTTCCACATTGGTTCATGTATTCAGAACAGGCTGGTGAAGCGGACGCCGGCGCAGGTGCACCAGCAGGGCGGCGAGCCCGGAGAACAGGGTCAATCCGATCAGCAGGCCCCCATTGTTTCCGGGTTGACTTGGCTTGCCGATCACCACGGGGAGCGCCGAGCGCTTGCCTTTTTTCGCTTTCGGCTTTTTGTTGTCAAAACCAATGAAGCGGATCTGGTCCACCGGATTGGAGGATTCGAAGTTTTCATACCAGGCTTTCCGGATGGAATCCAGGGCATGCCGGTTTTGAAAAAGGGGATGATTGACCAGGGTGTCCCGTCGCTTTTGCTCATCGTAGATTTCTCCTTTTTGCTTGACAAAGATTCTGCCCTTGGTTCTCACCATCACCGCCACGGAGTCGGAAACATAGATCACGGAATCCACCCTGTCAACGGGATAATTACTGGGCAACCCGAAATCGCTGTCTTCCCTATCAAAGAGATTTCCCTCGCAGGCGGCTGCGAAGCTGGCAGCCGTGCCACTATGGCTTTTGTGGGCGATGAGCCTGGTTTGGCCGAACGCATGGCCGGCGATCAGCAGGCAGGCGAGAAAGAGGATCTTCATAACGGGGCGTTGGCCTCCAAACTACGAAAAGATTCGCAAATGAACCGGGCAGGTTCCGCCAACCTAGCAGGTTGCCCCCAACCTAGCAGGTTCCCCTCAACCTGCCAGGTCGTACCATTGAACCATTTCCTACCTTTGCACACATTTTCAATCCGGAGTCCATTATGGCAAATCGATATAAAGAATTTAAACACCTCAACCTCCCCGCCATCGAGAAGGAAGTGCTGGCCCGCTGGGAGGCCGAGCAGGCTTTCGAAACGAGCGTGAACATCCGCAAAGACGCCGTTCCCTTCGTGTTTTACGAAGGGCCGCCAAGCGCCAATGGACTGCCCGGTATCCACCACGTGATCTCCCGCACCCTGAAGGACCTCGTCTGCCGCTATAAGACCATGCAGGGCTTCCAGGTCCAGCGCAAAGGTGGCTGGGATACGCACGGTCTTCCGGTAGAGCTCGGCGTAGAGAAGGAGCTCGGCATTACCAAAGAAGATATCGGCAAAAAGATCTCCATTGCCGAATACAACCAGAAATGCCGGGAAGCCGTGCTGCGCTACAAGACCCAGTGGGACGACCTCACCATGCAAATGGGTTATTGGGTCGACCTGCAGAAGCCGTATATCACCTTCACCAACGAATACATCGAAAGCCTCTGGTGGTGCCTGAAAGAGCTCTATAATAAAGGACTGCTCTACAAAAGCGTGTCCATCCAGCCCTATTCACCCGCTGCCGGCACGGGTCTGTCTTCTCACGAGCTGAACCAGCCCGGCACTTACCGCAACGTGAAGGACACTTCCGCTACGGTATTGTTCAAGGCCATCGAAGGCCCGCAAACCAGCGCACTCTTCGAAGCGGCCCGCAAAGCAAACGCGAGCGACCAGCCTTCGGAGATCTTCTTCATGGCCTGGACCACCACGCCCTGGACCCTGCCCTCCAACCTGGGCCTGACCGTGGGTCCCAACATCAACTACGCCCTCGTTGATACCTTTAACCCGTATACGCACGAACGCCAGAAAGTGGTGCTCGCACAGGCCCTGATCCCGAAGTATTTCAAAGCAGAAGGGGAGAATGGCGATTTCAGCGCCTTCACTCCCGATCAGAAGATCATCCCCTGGACGGTCCTCACCACGGTGAAGGGCTCCGAGCTCGAGCAGGCCCGCTATGAGCAGCTGATGCCCAACGAAGCCAGCAGCCTCCAGGCCGTTCAGGCCATTACTCCCGACGCCGACCCCTGGCGCGTGTTGCTCGGCGACTTCGTGACCACCGAAGACGGTACAGGCATCGTGCACACCGCCCCGGCTTTCGGCGCGGATGACTATAAAGTCGGCAGGAAATACAACATCGGCATCCTTACCCTGGTCGATCGCGAAGGCAAATTCGTGGACGGGCTCGGTGAGTTCTCCGGCCGCTACATCAAAGACTATAAGAGTGCAGAAGGCTATGTGGATGTGAACGTCGACATCTCGGTGAAGCTGAAAAAAGAAGGCCGGGCCTTCAAGGTGGAGAAGTACGAACACTCCTACCCGCATTGCTGGCGCACCGACAAGCCGGTGGTTTACTACCCGCTCGACGCCTGGTTCATCAAGACCACGGCAATGCGTGAACGCATGGTGGAGTTGAACAAGACCATCAACTGGAAGCCCGAATCCACCGGTACAGGCCGTTTCGGCAACTGGCTGGAGAACATGGTCGACTGGAACCTGAGCCGCAGCCGCTACTGGGGCACCCCGCTCCCGATCTGGCGGACGGATGACGGAACGGAAGAGATCTGCATCGGCTCAATCGCAGAGCTGCAGAACGAGATCGAGAAAGCCCGGACCGCCGGGCTCATGCCTCCGGCCACCTCTGCCGACGAGGTACTCGACCTGCACAAGCCCTTCGTGGATGAGGTGGTGCTTGTTTCCACTACCGGCAAGCCCATGCGCCGCGAGCCCGACCTGATCGATGTCTGGTTCGATTCCGGGGCCATGCCTTATGCCCAGTGGCATTTCCCTTTTGAGAACAAAGACACCTTCAAGCAGGCCTTCCCGGCCGACTTCATTGCCGAAGGCGTGGACCAGACCCGGGGCTGGTTCTATACCCTCCATGCCCTGGCTGTGATGCTGTTTGACTCCGTAGCATATAAAACCGTGGTTTCCAATGGTTTGGTGCTCGACAAGAACGGCAACAAGATGTCGAAACGCTTGGGCAACGTGGTCAATCCTTTCGAAACCATCGGTCAGTTCGGCGCTGACGCCACCCGCTGGTACCTGATCACCAATGCCTCGCCCTGGGACAACCTCAAGTTTGACCTGGAAGGCATCAAGGAAGTACAGCGCAAGTTTTTCGGTACCTTATATAATACCTATCAGTTCTTCGCGCTTTACGCAAACGTCGACGGTTTTGCGTTCAGGGAGGACTATATCCCGGTGGCCGAACGCCCCGAGATCGACCGCTGGATCCTTTCTTCCCTCCACACTTTGGTGAAAAATGTCACCGAAGCCTTTGATTCATACGAGCCTACGCAAGCCGGCCGGTTGGTGGAGGACTTCGTGGACGAACACCTGTCCAACTGGTACGTGCGCCTTTGCCGCCGCCGGTTCTGGAAAGGGGAATACGGACCCGACAAGATCGCGGCCTACCAGACCCTGTATGAGTGCCTGGAAACCGTGACCCGCCTGATGGCGCCGATCTCGCCCTTCTTCTCCGACGAGCTCTTCCTGAATCTCAACGCCGTGACCGGTCGGCATACCCAGGGCTCGGTGCACCATGCCTATTTCCCCGAGTCGAAGCCCGAGCTGGTGGATGCCCTGCTGGAAGAGCGGATGCAGCTGGCCCAGGACGTGTCCTCGCTGGTGCTCTCCCTACGTAAAAAGGTGAACATCAAGGTGCGGCAGCCCTTGCAGATAGTATTGATCCCCGTTTTCAATGGGGCCATGGAACAACAATTGCAGAAGGTAGAGGACCTCATCAAGGCAGAAGTGAACGTGAAGGAGATCAGCTACCTGACGGATACGGAAGGATTCATCAAAAAGAAGATCAAGCCCAACTTTGTGGCCCTTGGTAAGCGGCTGGGAGCCAGGATGAAAGCGGTCAGTACGGCCCTTTCGGATTTCTCTCAGCACGAAATTTCGCTATTTGAAAAAGAAGGCAGATATTCAGTGCCCCTTAACGATGATGAGTCCGTTGAGCTCTCCCTTAGCGAAGTTGAGATCAGCAGCGAGGATATTCCGGGCTGGACCGTAGCCAATAAAGGCGCCTTAACTGTAGCATTGGATATCAACGTGACGCCTGAATTGGTACAGGAAGGCGATGCCCGCGAGTTCGTGAACCGGATCCAGAAGATCCGGAAGGACAGTGGGTTGGATGTGACCGACCGCATTGAGGTGCGGGTTGCAGCTTCGGAGGGTATCGGGACTTCGTTAGCCCGGTTTAATGACTATATTTGCGCCGAAATTCTGGCAGACAAGCTGGAGATTACCGCGGAACTCGACGGTGGCGTGGATGTGGAAGTCAATGATAACCAACTGAAGGTCATCGTTTTAAAAAAGGGGTAACACGATATGGCTACTAAAAAGCAAGCACCAAAAAAAGCTGTCAAATCAGCCAGGCCTGTAAAAAAGGCGCCGGCAAAGAAGGCTGTGCCCGCTAAAAAAGCTGCGCCGAAGAAGGCTGCTCCCGCTTCGAAAAAAGCGGCAGTGAAAAAACCGGCGCCGAAAAAAGCCCCGGCAAAAGCCGTAAAAAAGACGGTTGCCCCTGTGAAAAAAGTAGTGGTGCCTGCGAAGAAGGCGGCACCGGTTTCGGCCAAAACAGCGGTGAAAGCCGCCCCGGCCAAGAAAGCGCCGGTGAAGGCTGCTCCCGTGAAGCCGGCTCCCAGGCCGCTGGCGAAAGCTCCGGCCCAGCCTGCAAAAACGGCCCCTGCCAAGAGCGCCCCGGTCAAGTCTGCGCCCGCCAAAGTAGCCGAACCCGTGAAAAAACCGGCCGTAACGGCGCCCACCCACCAGGAGGTGAAGCCCGCGATCAAGCCGCTGGCCAAGAAAGAAGAGAAGCCCGTGAAGGTGGTGATCCCCAAGACCTCCACCGACAAGGCAGTTAAGTATAACCCAGATTTCACCCGATCGGTGCTCGATACACCGATAAAACACCAAACCGGCCCTACTATGCGATATTCAGATGCGGAACTCACGGAGTTCAGAGAATTGATTCAGAAGAAACTGGATACGGCCAAGAAGGAACTGGCCTATCTGCAGGGGCTGATCACCCGGAAAGACGAAGGCGGCGATATGGAAGACGGCCGTTACATGACGATGGAAGATGGCAGCATGAGCATGGAGCGCGAGCAGCTGAGCCAGATGGCCAGCCGCCAGATCCAGTTCATCGACCACCTGGAGAAGGCCATGATGCGGATCGAGAACAAAACTTATGGTGTTTGCCGCGTCACCGGCAAGCTGATCGACAAGGCCCGCCTCCGCGCCGTGCCCCACGCTACACTCAGCATCGAGGCGAAGCAGATGATGAACAAGTAAGCCTCCGGCAACGTAAAAATTTTCCGGTGCCTGCGCACCGTTTACGACGTGTGGGATGCTCATAGCAGAGCCCGCCGCGAACCGGACAAGCCTTCCAGTTTTTGGAAGGCTTGTTTGTTTGCCGTTGTTCTTCGATCTTTTTTTGGAACACTGAGGCTCAGAGGCATGGAGACACGGAGAATTTGTTGGTAATCCGGTTGTCTGATCTGGGTGCAAGTGCTTTAGTCAGAAGGGGCTTTTTGGTTTGAGCCCGTAGAGGGATTGGCTGCCAATTGTCGGATAGCCCCGTCCCAAGGTTGTATCCTGCACCCGGTCTCTAAGTGTCGGGGGGAGCTATCTGGCTTTCGACTGTTCCACTCGAGAGAGGCCGCCAGAGCTTCTCTGCACGCTGTAGGCGTGCCATCTAGGTAGCCCCGGGTGAAGCCCGGGGTAAATGGGATCATTTCGATTTCCCAGCACCAGGTACCGGTGCCATATCAAAACAAGGCCCAAGGCTAGACGGGCGTTATAAAGCAAGAAGCGGTCGCCAAAGGCAAGGCCTTCTTCTTTTTGCAAGTCATCCTCCCACGAAGGTTTGATCAGGGCTTTTCGGGAATGAACGGCGGTGACCAATTGAAGGTGGATCTGGGAAAAGGAATTGGGCATGACACGTGCTTTCACACAAGGTCAACCGTTATCTCACCAGCGCAAGGGGAAAAACACCGGGATTTTTCGGGATTTTTCTTCCAATTAGAATGGCGTAGTTCGATATGGCACCCGTACCGGGTGCAATGAATCAATACCCTCCTTCCCCGGGTGCACGCACCCGGGGCTACCTGGATGGCACCGGTACCCAGTGCGCTCGTACCTTTTTACAGGATGCGATATTGCGCGAGCATCTATATAAACAAGAAAAATCCTCCCTGTCTCCCTGCTGCGTCCGCCGAAGCCATAGCGTAGGCGGGCCTTGGTGCCTTTGTGTTGAAAAAAAGAGAAAAACCCCGCCCAACTCTAGAACCACCCATTCTCGAATTCCCTCATTTTCGGCTTCCCTCATTTCCCGAGGAACACCTGCACGCCAACGCCTACTTGAACACCATTGCCGGTGTACTTCTGGGTGGGCTCGAAGGTTTGGGTCAGGTCGGCGCCCACGTTGTAGTCGCGCAGATTGGTCACCTTGGAGGTGAGCCTGGAATAGGAGAATACGTAGCCGGCATAGATGTCCAGGCCAACCGAAGGGTTGATCAGTTTGGTGATGCCCAGGTTCAGGCCGGTGTTCAGGAAGACGCGGCCCGAGGTCTTTCCATCGTAGACATCCTTATACGGACCCGCAGGATCGGTGCCATACGAGAAGCCTTCCTGGGAGCCGATGCCCGAGCCGCCATTGGCAAAAGCATGGAGTTCGGGATTTATCTTCTTCGAGTCGGTGTTGAGGTAATGCCGCAGGAAAACGCCGGCCCCGAAATCGGTGGTCCGGTTGGTATTACTCGAGTAGGCGGTGTCGCGCAGGGTTTTGTAGTCGGTTTTGTTGCTTGCCGCATTCACCAGGAGCGAGAAGCCAAGCACCGTATTGTTGTTCAGGAAGGCCCCATAGGAAGGACTGATCGAAAGCGAAAAATTCCGGCTGTCGACCTTGAAGCCCTGGGCCGCCGGGTAGCTGTAATCGGTGGTGCCGGAGGTAAAGTTGCCGGTGAAAACCGTGGCGCCGATCATCTTCGTGCCTTTCAGGTATTGAGACTGGGCCGCGGCGCTGAGCAGCAGGGCTGCGGAGAGGAGCAAAGATTTCATAAGCATGGTGTTGCGTGCGACAAATGTAGGTGGATTTCCTGCGCCGGTGAAGAAATACGGAGGCCTTAAGTATTGGAAAATCAATTCGCCTCGACTACATTTACCCCATTACAAACCATCTCAAAAACTGTCTTATGAGCAAAATGCGGATGATCTTTCTCTCCTTATTCGCCATGATTTTTATAGCGACCAGCTGTACCAAGGAAGGTCCCCAGGGACCTGCAGGTACATCGGGCGCGCAGGGTGCTCAGGGCCTTCCCGGGGCTACAGGTCCTGCCGGTCCTGCTGGTCCTGCCGGCCCTACCGGTCCCCAGGGTCCCGTTGGACCCGCTGGTCCTGCCGGTCCTGCCGGAACGGCCAATGTGATCTATTCTGCCTGGTTCGCCGCCAGCACGCTGACCTGGGCTGACTCGACGCATGCCAATTACGGAACCATCAGCCGCGGCAACCGCCTTGCAACGAGCATCACCGCCGGTGTAGTCGACAATGGCGTGGTGATCTCTTATTACCGCGATGGGTCTACGGCCACCACCATGATGCCCTACACCTTCGGAAATGGCGGCAACATCCGCCAGATCAACTCGCTGATCCGCACGGGTGCCATCACCTTCTTCGTGGCCAACCTCTCCACGGGCAATGCCACCGGTACTATTCCTGCGGGCGACTTCCGTTATGTGATCATTCCCGGCTCCGTTGCCGGCGGTCGCATGATGAGCGGCGCTGCTGCAGGCTATACCGTAGACCAGCTGCGCGGCATGAGCTACGAGCAGGTGTGTGAACTCTTCCATATTCCTGCCAACGGCGGGAACTAAGGGTTAACCGTTGACCATTAACGGTTGACGGTTGATGGTCAACAAAAAAGCTCCGGGTCTCCCGGAGCTTTTTCTTTCGCTTATCTTCGACCCGTGATCGATATTCGTTTTACTTATAAGAAGCCGCAGGTCATCCAGGCCCTGCGCTATCATTTCCTGAGCAAGCGCGAGATCCGCCTGATGATCATTTTCGTGAACGTATTCGCCCTGGCCTCGGCGGTATTATTCTATACGCGGCGGATCGTGGCGCCGGCCTTCCTGGCTGGCTCCGTGCTCTGGTTCGTGCTGATGATCACGTTCTGGTTCCTCTTGCCCGGCATGGTGTACAAGCGGGCCTCCACGTTCCAGGATTCCTTCCGGATGCAGTTCACCGACGATAACTTCACCGTCGCCACGGGCATCGGCTCCCGGGCCTTCGGCTGGAAAGAACTCAGCACCTGGATCGAAACCCCTCATTTTTTCCACCTCTATTTCGACAACCGCTCCTTCTTCCTCGTTCCGAAAGACGCGTTCGCCAATACCGATGAAACCTATGCGCTCCGCCAGATCCTGAAGGAGAAGGTGGTGAAGAAGTGATCTCTGATCGCTGGTGGGGATTTGGAGATTTTTAGATTTCGGGATTTTGGGATTGGGGGATTTTTGGATTAATGCAATCCAGAAATCACAAAATGAAGAAACCTGCCTGCCGGCAGGTCCCAAAATCCACATCAGCATCTTCGCGCTTTGAACCGATCAGCGATCCCCACATCAGCGATCCGGCTATAGTTCCTTCTCCATCACCACATGCGGGATGGTGATCTCCTCGAACTCTTCCCCGATCGCTTTGTAGCCCATTTTTTCGTAGAAGCCGATGGCGTTCTTACGGGCGTGCATGGTGATCTTGCGGTAGCCGCGGTCGCGGGCGAGGTTTTCGGCGAACTGCATGAGTGCGCGGCCTACGCCCTTGCCCTGCAGGTCGTTGATCACCGCCATCTGGCGCAGGCGAACGGTTTGCGGGCCGTCCTCCACCAGCATGCAGCAGCCCAGCATCTGGTCATCTTCGTAAGCGGCAATGTGAAGGTTCTGCTTTTAACTGTCCAGCTCGTTCTCTTCGAAGCTCAGACCAAGCGGACGCCGCAGTATTTCATTGCGAAGCCGTACCATCTCGCGGTATTCCGGAGTGCCGTGATCGATGATTTTCAATGCCATGTGTGCGGAGTTAGGAAGTTGTTGCAAACCGATATCGGCTTCATTTGCAATTTGCTTATTTTATGCCAATATTCCATTGCCTGCCAAAAAATAGAGCTGCGTCCCCGGTACGCAGAAAAAATTCTTTTGAATCGCAAAACTTCTATTTTTGCACCACTATAACCAAACCTTTACAAAATGTCAGACATCGCAGCACGCGTAAAAAAGATCATTGTTGACAAACTTGGCGTTGACGAAGCAGAAGTAACCAATGAGGCTTCTTTTACCAATGATTTAGGTGCCGACTCACTGGACACCGTGGAACTCATCATGGAATTCGAGAAGGAGTTCAACATTTCGATTCCGGATGAGCAGGCTGAGACCATCACTACCGTTGGTCAGGCTGTTTCCTATCTCGAAGAACACGCAAAATAATTTTCAGCAGACCGTTCCCGCAGGGAACAATACAACCCGCCTTCCACTTGCTACCCGCAGGGAAGGCGGTTTTCTCTTACCCTAAATTCTGCCGCAGGCAATATGGAATTAAAGCGCGTCGTCGTCACCGGTATGGGAGCCCTTACGCCCCTGGGAAATTCAGTCACGGAGTATTGGAATAACCTGCGCAATGGCGTGAGTGGA